>CAZTIX010000011.1:0-4629 GCA_964613935.1 uncultured archaeon | reverse complement strand
GGCCTGCCCGATTTCGACAGCCTGGAATCGCTGGAAGGGGAGGAGCTGGCAGACGCCGCCCTCGAGCTGAGATGCGCGGTAGAGTCGGTCCGGGAGGCGGCCGGCTCGCTCCTGACCTACCTGGAGACCGGCCTCGACACGGACGTCTCGTTCCTCGAGTTGTGGCCGGTGAGCGCCCGCTCCAACGCCCTGACCCTGGAGCAGATGCTGTCCCACTCCATCACGGTCGGAGACAGCTTCCTGCTGGCCGACGACGCGCGCTCCCTTGCCGCAGCTTCCGGGCTCTTTCTGCTGAGAAACGCCGAGCTGGACCGCCTCCCTGGCATCGGACCGGAGGGCGGCGGCGTCAAGAGGGCGGAGGGGGTCATCAGCCGGCGCGAGGACATACTGGTCATGCCCCGCAGCCCCCTGCTCTCCAAGACGAACGCCAGCTCGGAGGGCCCCTACCACGAGCTGACGATGGGGACCGAGAGCTACATAACGCCGTCCGGCCGCCTGGCGGTGAGGCTCAAGGTCTGGGGAGAAGGCGTGGGAGGCGTGAAGCAAAAGAGCAACTATTTTGAGGGGCTGGACTACATACTGGAGACTCCCGCCTACGAGGGCTCCGCTCACCGCAGGACCTACAACGGCAGCTTTGTGAAGGGGTCGGTCCAGGAGGCTCCCCTGGAGAGAAGTGTGGAGGAAACGGAGAAGACCGTGCAGCTGACACCTGAGATAGCCGCGGAGAAGCGGCTGGTGGAGCAGACCTTTCTCCGCCCCATGACCGCGACAGTCCTGTTCGTCTACGAGAACAAGACCTGGCCCGGGGAGAGCTACGGCTTCGACATCGAGCACTCCCGAGTCTACGAGGAGTCAAACTATCTGATAAACACGAGCCCGGGAGGGGGAGAATACAACGAAAGCGAGGCCTTCAAGTCCGTGCTCTTGGGCATAATGCTCTCTGACAGGACTTCCCTGCTGGACAGCGTCGCCGGAGCCATAGAAGAGCGGCTCGACGAGCTGCTGAGGGGGTACGAATACAAATTCGAGGTCCGGGACTGCTGCGAGCCCGTCCTGGAGATAAACCCGGACAGGGAGCCGGTCGGCCGGGAGGGCAGCGCCAAATACTACTTCACGGCGGACGGCTCGCGGGGGGAGATGAAGCTCACGGTCTGGAGGGAGGATGGATAAGCGGGGTTGGGTGGTCTGGACCTGGGGGAAGATGGGCAGCCTGCTGGTTTTCATGGGCATGATGCTCATGCTGCTGACGGCCTACAGCTTCACCTCCTCCACGGCCCAGGCGGACGGGGCCAGCCGGGTCTCCCGCGACATCAGGAACCTCATACTGGACACCTACAACTCCGCGGGCGGCATGGCCTTCGAGTACGAGCTTCCCGGCGGCATAGGCGGGGAGGACTACTCGATAAGGGTCGTGGACGCGGACGGAACCGCCGGCATAATCACCAACACGACCTCCGGTTCGCGCGCGGTCCTGGGTGGCGCCACCCTGGCCGTCCCCCTGTCCGCCGGGTCCTATGGGACCCTCAAGGGATTCGGGGACGACATCACCCATCTTTGCATGGTCAAGCACGGGGGAATAGTCTATCTGGAGCGCTCCAAATGCTCATGAACGGAAGGGGACAACTTGGGCCGCAGGGCCTCGAGGACCTGCCCATGGCGATCATGGCATTCATAGTCGCCGTCGCATCGGTCATAATCTTCATGGACATATCGGCGAGCCATCTGGGCGAATCGGAGCTGAACGACATGCACGACGCCGGCAAGAGACTGGCCGAGACACTCTCCGGCGAGGCCTTCAAGAGCGAGCTGTCCCGCTCCTACGGCTCCCACGTGCTGGACGGGGAGATGATAGAGCGGGCAAGCGCCGAGGACCCCTCTCTGCGGAGCATAGCCGGCAGCCTTGAATACCTCTTCTGGGCGGAGGCGGACTGCGGGGCGAGAGCCTGGGAGTTCGGCGAGGAGCCCCCGGAGAGCGCGCTGTCCTACGGCGCGCCGGTCACCATACTCCTCGGCGGCGAGCTTCACAACGGAGGGATAACGGTCAAAATCTGGAGAAGATGAAAAGAAAGGGATTCTATCCGCTGTTCACGACCCTCGGACTGGTCCTGGTGCTCATGGTGATGGCTGTGACCGTCCACTGGAGCGCGGAGGCGGACAGCGATTTCAGGGCGCACACCGACCGCCTGTCCTGGCTGAGGACCAACCACGCCGTGGAGAACGTGCGCTCCATGGTGTCGGCCTCCCTCAGGGACCTGCTCTACGAGGCCGCCGTGGACGTGGGCAGGATAGAGGGCGGGAGGACGGTCAACCGCTTCCTGAATCGCTCCAAGGAGGAGGGATGGGAGCTGATACTCCAGAACATCAGCGAGGAGGTCTCGGGCGGGTTCCGGGACGCCCTGCCGCGCATAGCCGACTACTCCGACGGCCACCAGAGCGTGTTCGTCTTCGAGGAGGGGATAAACGTTACCGTGGGAGAGCTGACGGCGGACAGCGTCAGGCTGGTCGAACGGGACGAGGGTCTTGCGGCCCTGGTCGAGATGCCCGCGACCGTGACCACCCCCTATCGCGGATGGCGGGCCGCCCTCTTCGAGAGCAACCTGACCCTCCCGCTGAACGTGAGGCTGAAGGACATGTACGGCCGGGCCTGGGAGTTCCGTCACAACTACGAGTGGATAGCCTCCTGGACCTTCACCGGCGCCCTCTACGCTAGGGCCTACCTGAGCATGTACGTTTTAGGGGGAAGCGGCCCGCTGCTGAAGGAGGGCCACTATTCCCTGGATCCGGTCTCGGAGATTCTCTTCGGAGACCTGGAGACGGCCGAGGAGCTGTTTACGGACCCAGACTCGGTCCTGGACACCGGCGCCATTCCCGCGGCCACCTGGCTGGCTGAGTGGAACTACCTCTCGGAGCCGGCCTTCCTCCCGGCCGGCTTTGACCTGGACGGCTTCGACATCGGGAAGGCCGTGGACGCCATAAGCGCTAACTATCGCATGGAGGAGCTGGAGCGGGAGGCCTGCTCCTCCCCCGACCTGAGCGCGGAGGAGCGCGAAGAGTGCGAGAGCATGTACGACCGCGACAGGTTGGAAGAGGAGCTGGAGAGGGTCGAGGACGAGGAGGACCGGTACGAGAACCTGCTCGATGAGATCGAGGGATGGCTGAGCAGGCACGACACCCACCGCTACGAGAAGTGCCGGTCCTGCGCCCACAAAAGCCGGAATTGCCACGAATTGTGCGACATCATGTATCCGCAGAACCCGCCCTACTTGCGGGGCGAAGCGCTGAAGGCCCACATGCGAATGAGGAGGAAGTGCTTCGACCGGTGCAAGGAGGAGGAGAGGAGCTGCCGCGACAAGGACAAGGACCTGGAGAAGTGCAGGAAAAAGGCGATAAGGAAGATGAGGATAGACAGGATGACCTGCGACGACTTCAGGGAGGAGGCCGTGGAGCTCATAGACCTGATAGAGAAGGAGTTCGAGCGGCACTACGACGACGAGTGCGAACTCATGCGGGACGCCGCCGAGGAGAAATACGAGGACAACACCATCGGGGTCCACTCCGGCGTCGAGGGCGCCTTCGAGGAGAACGACAAGGGCTACGGATTCGACGAGGTGGACTGCGACGCGCCCGTAGAAGCGATAGAGAACCTGGAAGCGATAAAATACGACTCCCTCGCTCCCGAATACATAGCCGACTCGCTGTGCGAGAACGGAGAGAGGCGGGACTGCTGGGACGTCGGCCGTTGCGAGAGGGACGAGGTCTGCGAGGGCAAGTGCAGGGAGGTCAACTGCCCCGGCGACGGCCCCAGCTACGACTGCCTGGGCGACAAGAGAGTGGACAGCCGGACCCAGCTATGCAAGGTCTGCCGCGAGAGGGGCGGCGACAGAGAGTGCTTCTACAGGGCGTATTCGATTCCGGTGTGCGAGTGCCGCTGCCGCGCCTCGCCGTTCGTCCTGATGGACATAAACCGCAACCTCCGGATGATCAGGGACTACGTGGAGCAGGTCTACAACGCCCTCAGGGAGACCCGCGAGACCATGGAGGGCTATCTGGAGCAGAAGGAGAGCAACGAGCGGCTCCTCGAGATGGCCGCCGGCCTGTCGGAGGAGAAGACGGGCTACGACGTCTTCAGCCGGGTGAAGCCGCGGCTGGTTAAATACGACAAGGGCGAGTTCGTGGGGGGCAGGGAGTGCTACATCAACCCCACAATCTACGACCGCGACGCCGGGGTGTGCGGCGACTCGGTCGAGTCGGTGGGCTTGTACACGGTCCAGATAGCCGCCGCGTCGCTGGCCTCGATATTCTCGGCCGGACTGGCCACCCCGCTGCTCGATTTCGCCAAGAACATGTTCCCGGTGGTCTTCGAGAGCGAGGTTCGCTACGAGCTGACCGAGACCCTCATAGACGACGGCAACCGGGTCATCCTGTCCAACGTGGCCGGAGAGGGGGCAGAGCTGTACACCTACGCTCCGCTGGAGTTCGAGATATACAGGGACAGGGAGTTCCGCATCGGCTCCCAGACCATGGACAGAATCGTGGTCTACGCCTACCTCCCGGCGGTGAAGGGCGATTTGAACCGAATACTGAGGGCCCTGTCGCACGACAGGTGCGCGGGCATCTCCGAGGGCTGCG
>CAZTIX010000010.1:0-11135 GCA_964613935.1 uncultured archaeon | reverse complement strand
GGGCTTGGAGTCGGTGAACTCCTTCTTCCCGCCCTCGTGCTGGTAGGTTATGGAGAGGTTGCTGCCGGCCGGCTCGGCCTCGGCGTCCTGAGAGACTTCAAAACCGAACTCGAGGTAGCCGGTTTCGCCCACGCCGAGAGAGTCCAGAAGCTTCTCGTTGGAGCCCATGACGTTCAGGTCGGAGGGGGTTGCGAGGGATGCGTAGATGTTCTTCAGCCCCGTCTCCCCGACATTCTTCAAACCTATCCTGACCGAACCGCTCTTGCCGGGCTCCAGGCTCGACTCTATCCCATCCACCACAATCTCCGTTCCCGCGTCCACGACGGTTATGCCGATGGCCTGGGTGTCGGTCTGGGTGCTGCCGGCGGTGTCGGTGTAGGCCACGGTTATGGTCACCGGCTGTATGCCTGCCGTCGCCACATCGCTGGCCCTTATGGAGAAGGAAACTTCGTCTCCCTCCCCCGCCCCTATGCGGTCTATGGTATTGCGGACGTTTCCGACAGGATAGACGTATGTGCTGCTGGGCGACAAGCTGATTACCAGGTCGCGTATGTCCCCCTTGCCATCGTTCTCTATATTTATCCGAAGCGTCTCCGTCCCTCCCGGAGTTATCTGGGTATCCGGCGAGTAGATGCTCAGCTTCGAGCGGAAGGCTATGGTTATCGGAATGTTTATCTTGAACGTGGAGTCGTTCGTCGCCCCGTACTTGTAGCTTCCCCTTGTCTCGACCACATAGACCCCCGGCTTGACGTTGCTGGCCGCCCGAAGGGCGAAGGCCGCCGACGTAGTCGAGCTTGCCGGGAGAGTCCCCAGGTCCGCCTTGGAGGACGTGACCGCCAGGCCGGGAGTAGAGCTCACCAGCTTGACATCCAGCTCCCGTATGCTTCTTGCCGTGTCTTCGTTCTCTATACTTATAATCACCTGCGCTGTTCCCCCCGGATTCATGCTGCTCGGACTCACGGTGTAACCCAAGTCCAGCGACGGCGCCGTTGCGAGGGCGGTCCCCGCCAGCAGGAGCAGCCCGAAAATCGCATATTTCTTCATTTTCGCCTCGTTTTTTTATTTTTAGAGTAAGTCAGTAAGTTAAGATTGACCCTTCTTCTTGCCCATCTCTTTTTCATCCACGAACCTGCCGTCGACTATATGGAGCCTCCGGCGGGCCCTCTTCGCCAGCTTCGGGTCGTGGCTTATTACTATCAGGGTTATGCCCCTGCCGTTGAGGTCTTCCAGCACCCTCACAACCTTCTCACCGCTTTTGGTGTCGAGGTTCCCGGTCGGCTCGTCGGCGAGTATTATGGCGGGGTCGTTTATCAGCGATCGCGCTATGGCCACCCTCTGCCTCTCCCCGCCCGAGAGCTCCATGGGCTTGAAATTCATCCGGTTCTCCAGGCCCACCATCTCCAGGAGCATCCCGGCCTTCTTCTGCGCAACAGCTTTCGGATTTCCATCGAACCTCATCGGCAGGGCAACGTTCTCCTGCGCGCTGAGAGAGGGTATGAGATTGAAGGTCTGGAAGACGAAACCAACCATCTTCCGCCTGACCGACGAAAGCTCGTTCTCGCCGAGCATGGAAACATCCACCCCGCCGAGGCGCACCACCCCGTCAGTCGGCGTGTCGAGGCATCCTATAAGGTTGAGGAGGGTCGACTTCCCGCTGCCGCTGGGCCCGGTTATCGAGATGTACTCCCCCTCGCCGGCGCAGAAGTCCACTCCGCGGACCGCGGGGACTTCGACCTTGCCCAGGAGGTAGACCTTCCACACGTCGCTCATCTCCAGTATGCATGCCCCTCCGCTCATTTCCACACCCCCTTCAGCTCCTTCAGGCTCTTCTCCAGGACGGGGACCATCTCGTCCAGTTTTTTGTAGACCTCCTCATCGTCCTTTCGCATCGCCTCCCTGGTGCGAAAGAATATCTCATAGGCCATCTGGATCCACAGGTTTATCACGGCCTCCATCCGCTTGGAGAATTTCCGGCTGCTTCCCAGCTTGCAGTGCTCGAAGTTGTCGAATATCTCTTCGAGGCGAGCCTTGTTCTTCTTCAGATGAGCCCTGCCCTTTTTGGCCAGGGAGTATGTCTTCTTGCCGCCTATATCCTCCTGCTCCAGCAGGCCCCCCTCTTCGAGAGACTGCAGGGTCGGATAGACCGCCCCGGGACTGGGCTTGTAGAGGCCGTGGAATCGCTTGGATATGGACGCCATTATGTGGTATCCGTGCTTCGGGCCTCGCGAAACCGAGTCCAGTATCAGGAGCCGCATGTCCCCCCTTTCCAGGACCTTCTCGACGAAGACCTCCTTTATCGCCAGGATTGTTTCAAGGGTCTTCTTGTCCTTGAAGACTTTCAGCGCTTCCTTGTTGTTCTCCAAAATTTCCAGCAGCTTCTCGTTCATCTCAACCAATCAAGCATTAGATATATCGCGATATATCTAGAAGTATTTCCCATAAAAGGCCGCCCCTCATTGCGTTGCCCACGAATAGGCGAACTCGAAGACGTCGTGCTCGGTGACTATTCCCACTAAACGGCCGTCCTCCTCGACCGGGAAGCCGCCCATGCGCCGGGCCAGCGTCACGTCTATGAGATGGCTCATTTCGTCCTTCGGCCTCATTGTGACGAAATGCGCGCTCATGGCAGGCCCCACCTTCTCCCTGCCAAGGATCTCCTCCGCGTCCGCGGTGTCGAAGCGGGCGAAGCCGTTGCTCGAGATGAACTCCAGGATGCCGGTAGCCCTCATCATGCCCACAAGCTCTCCGTCGTGGACCACGGGGAGTCGCCTTCTGCCCCTGTTTATCATAATCTTGGCGGCATCCCCCAGGCTGGTGCCGGGAGTGACCGAGATTACGTCTTCGGACATCAGCTCCTCGACCTTCACGCCGGGCTGCTCGGGCATGTCGCGCAGGAAATCAACCTCCGAAACAAAGGCGACTATCAGGTTGTCGCGGTCCACGACCGGAGCGCCGCCCACCCCGCTTTCCATCAGCCTCCCGGCCGCCCTTTTAATGCCGTCGCTTTCCTGGACCGTGACGACATCCTCACTCATAATCTTGGAGACGGACAGGTTGACCGCCGCGAAAAGGTTTCCGTTGAACTCCCTTCCGATTATATTGTATTTTTCGCCCCCACCGAAGAAGTCCACCAAATCGCGGGCGCTTACTATGCCTCGCAGAGCCCCAGTCCCCGAATCCGCCACCGGAACCCTTCTTATCCCACCGTCGGCCATGGCCTTACAGGTCTGTTTTACAGTCGTGGTGGGATAGACGGTCCTGGCCTTCCGGGTGGCTAGCTGCAGGACGGAGCCGCGCCTACTACTCGCTCGCCTTCCTTTTGCCGCGCCCTTCGGGGGCGGTGCGTTGCGGACCCTTCTCTTAGCCATTTGAGAAATGTCTTGAGGAGTCCTCAGCTCAGAGCCGGGATTCTATCTCCCGCTGGCAGTCCTCGCAGACCAGTGTTCCGTTGACGTTCCGGAGGTTGTCGGTGTAGTTCTCACATTCTTCGCATTCTCCGGACATTCCGAACTCCTCCTCCAAGAGCGGACCCGTCTCGATCTTTGCCTTCTCGAAAATCAGATCGAACACCGAGGGGGCTATCCTGACTATGTCCGTCTGGGTTATGACTCCGACAAGATTGTTCTTTTTGAGGACCGGCAGCCTCTTTACCCCGTTTTTTATCATCACTTCAGCCGCCTTGCTGATGTCGGCGGCGGGGCCGATGCTGACAGGCTTCCTACCCATTATCTCCTTGACCTTGACCGACGCCGGACTCTTCTCGTTCGCTATGAGCGGTATCAGGTCCCCCTGGGTGAGCATGCCCACTACCTTGCCCCCGTCCACCACGGTAAGCCCGCTGAGGTCGTGTTTGACCATTATGCCACAGGCCTTCTTGACCGTGTCCCCGGGACCTATCGTGACCACGCCCTTCGCCATCACGTCGCCGACTTTTATCTCCGTCTCCATGTTTTTTCCACCCTTGCAATACTCGTTTTAATTAGTCCAGATACAAATAAAAACAACAGGCCGCAACGAAAATGTACAAGATGATTGTAGTGGTTCGGGGCGATTTGAAGATGTCGAAGGGCAAGACCTGCGCGCAGGTGGCCCACGCGGTCCTGGACTGCTTCATGAAGCAGAAAGACCGCAAGCTCCTCAAGGCCTGGCTGGACGAGGGCGGCAAGAAGGTGGTTCTAAAGGCAGAGGGACGCAAGGAATTGTCCGGGATAAACGAGGCCGCCCGGCGCGCCGGCCTGCCCACCTCGGTCATCGAGGACGCCGGACGGACCGAGCTGGAGCCGGGAACCATAACCTGCATGGGTGTGGGCCCGGAAAGGGAAGAGAAGATAGACAGGGTAGCCGGAGAGCTGCCTACTCTTTAGACCTGAACCACTCCGGCAGATTGGGAGTACCGCCGCGGTTCAGGAACAGCAGGAGACCTAGAGCCGAGAAGAACAAGAAGCTCAGCAGAACCGTGAGGAAGGTGACTCTGACCTCCAGGGCCATGTTGAGCACGGCAAGCGCGAAGGGGGGCGCCAGGCCCAGGCCGAAAGATAGGGCCAGACGCTCGCTCATGGCCATGGCCAGCCTCTTGGGGAATATGGCCAGGCTGAGGAGGAAGCCGGGTATCATGACTACCGCGACCATCTCAATCAAAAGCAGGACTATCGCCAGCCCGTCAAGCGGATACCACCCCAGCTCCTCTCCGACCATTTCGTATTGCGAATGGGATTCGCGCCCTTGGCGCGAAGCGCCCGTCGCCTTATTTTGACAATATTGTTATTAAAACAAAATCCCCCTGCCCAGGAACTTCATCGCCTTCATGGCCAGAAGGGGGTTGGACATCACGCCCTTCAGCACGGGCCCTATCAAATCCATGTCGCCCTTCTCCTCTATGACTCCTCTGATGTCCGACTTGTTCAAGAACTCAACCATGTGCTCGTACTGCTCGTCTCCGAATCTGTTTATCACTCTCCTTACAACCAGGTGCGTTTTCAGCTCGCCGGTTATCCCCGAGACGGCGGGTTCGTAATCCAAGCCCCGGTGGATTGCGCGGGCGAGAGCCTTCGCGGCCAGACCCCCCATAATGACTCCTCCCCCGGTGGTCGCTTTGACATGTCCTGCCGCGTCCCCCACCAGGTAGGCGCCGTTTTGAGAGAGCCCAAGACCGGGTTCGAAGACCGGAATCAGCCCGCCTGACTTGCGCAGAACTTCGCTCCTCTCTCTTAGTTTTCCTTCCGATTTGAGCCTCTTGAGGAAGGCGGCCATCCGCTCCCCCACCCTCGCATCGGAGCCCATGACCCCGAGCCCGATTCTGGCCGTTCCCTCCCCTGAGGGTATGACCCAGGCGAAGAAGCCGGGAGCCACCGAGCCCAGATATATCTCGACGAAGTCGGGGTCCGTCTTCACCCCTCCCATCTCGTGCTGGGCGGTGGCTATGAACTCGGACGGCCCCTCAAGGCCCGCCTCTTGATGAAGAGCCTGCTCGTGCCCGGTCGCTAACACTACCTGACTGGCCGTGAACTCTCTCTTCTTTCTGGCGAGAGTCCAGCCACCCTTCGATTTCCGCAGGCCCGTTATCTCCTCGCCCAAAAGAAGCTCGGCCTCACAACGCCCGGCGAGGAAGCGGTCGAACCTGCCCCGGTCCACAACATATGCCTTGTTCTCCTTCCCCTTTATCTCGGCGGAAGCGCCGCTGGCCGATATGAAGCGGGCTCCCCGGACCTCGTTCAGTATGTAGTCACCCTTCCCTATGCCGAGCCTCTTCACTCCCTCGATGTTGAACAGGCCGGCGCACTCTACCGACTCTCCTATCCTGCGGCCCTTCTCAAAAACGGCCGCCCTCTCCCCCAAAGACTCCAGCTCGCCGGCGCACAGCAGCCCGGCCGGCCCGCCCCCGACGACAGCCACGTCATAGTCCATCATTTGTAGGCGTCTATCCAGCCGTGTTCGTCTTTCGGACGATAGACGGCCTTCCACGTGAAGTCGCGGTCTGCCTTCTCCCGCCTCCTGTAATAGAGGCCGAGGAGGAGGCCGGCTATCAGCCCGCCCAGATGGGCGTTCTCCGCTATGCCGGTTCCGCCACCACCCCCGAACCAGAGAACCGCGATGAGAGTGAATAATATCGCCAGCATCCACAGTTCCAGCGGCACCGGCAGGAATATCAGCATTACCTTGGCTCTCGGGCGGAGGGCGACCATCGCGCCTATCACCCCGAATATCGCCCCGCTGGCACCCAGGGCGGAAGTCCCGCTGTCCAGCAGAAAGACGGAGGTGAGCACATAGAAGACCGAGGCGAAAAGGCCGGAGGCGAGGAAGACCTTCAGGAGGTTCCTGCCCCCGATTATCCTCTCCAGGGACAGGCCAAACATGAACATCGCCCAAGAATTGAAGAATATGTGGAAGATTCCGCCGTGCAGGAAAATGTTGGTGAATATACCCCACAACTGCCGCCCGCTCAGTATGGCGATCGGATTGAGCACAAGGGCCTCGGTGAAAGGCACCTCCGTCGCCAGGCCGACCATCTGCGCCACGAACACGGCGAAGAATATTATCAGGAGCCAGTAGGTGACCGGCAGGTCTTTCAAGTCCATCACGTCATCTCCTTTATGAGTTCCTTGACGGTCTTGGCGTCGGCCTTCCCCCGGAGCTCGGACATGGCCATGCCCATCAGCCGGCCGAAGTCCGCTCCCTTGTTGGCCTCGACAATCTCGGAGACTCTCTTCCTGATTTCAGACTCGCCCATTAAAAACAAATCCCTTGACTTCGCGACTTCCTCGGCGCTTTTGCCCTCGCGCATGCCTTCCACCACCTCGTCTATGGACTCCTTGGCCACCCTTCCTTCGCCCACCATCCGCAGGACCGGAGCCACGTCCAGGTCGGGAGCTGCCAGGAGGGCCGAGGCAATCACCGAGGGCTTGATTTTCAGCTCCGCGCGCAGGTCCCGGAATTCATCGGCCCTTTGAGCGCGAACCAGCTGGCCGGCCAGCTCGGGCCCGAGCCCGGCCTTAGCCAGGTCCCTTCGCTGCTCCTCGGGAGTCCTGGAGATTTCTATGGATTCCAGCAGCTCCCGGGTTATGGGTATCACGGGCTCGTCCGTCTCGGGATACATGCGCGCGCTGCCCGGAAGGGGGCGCATAAAGCGGGTGAGCGTGCCGTCGGCCCGCCGGACCTCCTCGGGGACGCCCTCAACCGCCTCGTTGCACCGGTCGGCTATCGCCTCCAGCGCCCTGCGGGCCCTCTCCTCACCGGCCGCCACCATGACGAAGGCGTCCTTCTTCCCCGCCTTCAGACTCTCCCTCGCCTTCGCCACTTCCGAGGCGCTTATGCCGTAGGCCGGCATCTCGTCGGAGTGGAAGATTCCCTTCAGGCCGGCAACGCCCTTGGCTATCCCCGCCAGCTCCGTCCCGAACCTGTAGCCGGGCATCAGCTCCCTTCCGAGAACACCGGCGAACTTCGGGACTTTGAGGCCGTAGACGCTCTTCCCCCCGACTATCTTGCACTTAGATTTATTGAAAACACCGCTCAGGTCCTTTATCTTCGGCTTGAATCTCTTGAACTTCCTGCCCCGCAGCAGCCCCTTGATGTCCAGCAGCCCCAACTGCCTGGAAACCTCGTTCTCGACGAGTCCGGGTATGTCGTTGAGAGTCTGAACACCCTTTATCTCTATCCGCCTTCCCTCCTTTATGGAGACGTTGACGTCCTGCCTTATGGTGCCGAGACCGCGCTTCACCTTCCCTGTCGCGCGCAGCAGCATGCCTATCTTCTTCGCGACGTCCCGGGCCTCTTTCGGCGAGGTTATGTCCGGGTCGGTCCCTATCTCGATTAAGGGTATCCCCAGCCGGTCCAGCCGGTAGCGGGTCGTACCGCCCTCGCGCCCCATGATGCGCGCGGCGTCCTCCTCGAGGCAGACTGTCGGGATGCCGATTCTCTTGCCATTCACCTCTATGCTGCCGCCGGTGGCCACCAGCATGGTGCGCTGGAAGCCCGAGGTGTTGGAGCCGTCTATGACCGTTTTCCTCATAATCTGGATTTCGTCCACGGGCCGGGCTTTGAGCAGGAGCGCCGCCTCCAGGGCTATCTTGAGCGCCTCCCGATTGGCCGGCCGGGGCGGCTCTTCGTCCAGCTCCACAAGGCAATTGCTGTCCTGATAGAATTCATAGACGAACTCGCGGTCCTTGAGCAGCTCGTGCAGGGCGGCCGGGTCCACGCCCCCCAGCTCCCCGGCCACGGCTCTCATCTTCCGCCTGACCTTCCCGTGGGCCTCGTCGTCGCGGATTCGCGATTCGCACCGGCAGAAGAGCTTGCGCGTGTCTAGCTGCTGGTGAATCTCTATTCCGCACCTAAGGCCCAGTTTGGAATAATCCGGCATAGCCTAATTTACGGCGGGCTTCAAAAAAACCGGGATTACCCGTATATCAGCAGCAGCACCCCTATGACCAGGGCTATCAGCCCCAGGGTCACCAGCAGAACCGGCAGATACGTGTACAGCAGAAAACTCACGAACGAGCCGGGCACTATCAGCCAGGCGAGCAGCCCCATGATGAGGGCGAACACCACTGCGGCCCCACCGAACATCTTTGCTTTACCCATTTTGGGTATATTTTAGCTTTATGAATAAAAATAACCACTTATGGAATAAGCAGGAAATTGTCGAAAATGAAAAAAGGCAGCTTCATAGTGATCGAGGGGGCCGACGGAAGCGGCAAATCCACCCACGCCAAGCTGCTTGCGGACCATCTTAGGGAAGAGGGCCATCGGGCCGTCCTGACCCAGGAGCCCACCCACGGCTTCATAGGGCAGGCCATACGCATGGTGCTGGCCGGGAAGATAAGGGTCTCGCCGGAGACCCTCACCCTCCTCTTCACCGCCGACCGCGCCGAGCACGTGGACAAGGTGATACGGCCGGCCCTCGAGAAGGGAAAGGTCGTAATCTCCGACAGGTATTACTATTCCACCGTGGCCTATCAGTCCGTCCAGGGCATCGGAGACCAGTGGATATCCCAGATGAACTCGTTCGTCCCGGAGCCCAACCTGGTCATAGTCCTGGAGGTGGCCTCGGAGAAGGCCCTGGCCAGGATGAGCCATCGCGAGAAGGAGGTCTTCGAGGTGCTCAATTTTCAGAAGAAGGTCCAGCAGAAGCTCCTGAGCCTGGCCTACGGAGAGCGCTCCAAGCTCAGCAAGCCGGGAAAGGCGTGGAAGGTCATAAGCAACGCCGACGAGGTGGGGCAGGTTCAGGAGAGGGTGAGGGAGGCCGTCGCGAAGCATCTCTGACGCCGCTCACTTGTGACGCTACTCGCTTCAGTTCGCCGCGCAAGAAGGGCTGCAAACGGGAAACCGCCCGCCGGTCTCCGGGCCCCTACAGTACAGCGCCCGCCATAAAGGCCACCAGCCCCAAGAGTATGGCGAGCTTGGTCAGCCTCTGGTTGAGCCGCGCGCTTCCGGTGAGCAGGGAAGCGGCGAACAGGGCGTCAGCAGCGAGGACCGGGACCAGATAGTAAACGCCCAGAAGGCCGGTGAGATAGGGGACGGGGCTGAGGAGCATCGCCGCGGCTATGTACGCCCGCCCGTACCACCAGCCCTTCTCCCTGCCTAGCCGGACGGCAAGAGTCTTCATCCCCGCCTTTCCGTCGCCCTCGACATCCTCCACGTCCCCTATTATCTCCCGCCCCACATTCGCGAGGAAGGCCAGGAGGGCGAGGAAGACCGTCGTCAGCGGGTTTAGGAGTACCAGGGCGCCGTAGACGAAGGTCGAGCCCGTCAGGTATGAGACGGCCACGTTTCCCAGGAACGCGGAGGCCTTCAGATTGCGCGCATAGAAGAACAAGACGACAGAGTTGAAGCCGGCCAGCGCCAGGCAGGGGAGATTTATGAGCAGCGCCATGCCCGCCCCCGCGGCGAAGAGGCCGCCCGCCAGACGGAGCGTCGCATCGGCCCCAATGTCGCCGGACGGTATGGGCCGGTGGGGAGCGTTCCGCCGGTCTACGCCCCTGTCGTAGTAGTCGTTGACGGCGTTGCCGCCGCCGGTTATCAGGAAGGCCGAGGCCAGCGCAAGCAGCAGTCCGTAGGACGGCTCCAACCCCCCCGCCACCACATACCCCACGGCCACCGCTATCCCGGCCATTGCGCAGTTCTCCAGCCTCATCAGTCGGTAGACGGCGGCAATCTTCATAGTCACGGGTCGAATTTGCAGTATTCAAGCATCCCCATCCGCAGGGCTTCCTCGAGGTCCAGCTCCCCGAACCTGCCCTCCAGGTCTGCCGAATCGAGGAGTACAGTTATCCATTTGAGATTCACCCCGACGCTCCTCGGGTATATGCGGACTCCGTCGAGGGTGGGACTGGCGTAGACGCAGGTGCAGTCTATCTGGAAGCCGAGGTCGAACACCAGGTCGTTGCACAGCTTCTCCGGCTCGAAGGACGGCAGGCCGTAGCTGAAGACGAAGCGCCGGTCGAAGGGGAACTCGTCCCAGCACACCCCTCCCCCAACCTCGGGCACCGTGCACACGAGGTCCCAGGGTATCTCGCCCTTGCAGGCGTCCAGGTAGTTGTCCATGTTCATGGCCATGTCGGCGTAGCCGCTTATCTGGCCGACGGCCGCGCTCAGGTCGGCCAGGCCCTCGTAGCCCATCTGATGGGCCAAGTCGGCCAGCGCGTCCAGCGCCACCCGGTAGTCTCCGCTCTCCAGGGAATGCCATAGGGCCTCCGCAGAGAACATGAAGTCGGTTATGTCGGGCCTTCCCAGCGCGTCGAACAGCGCCCCCACCGCCCCCAGCACGTCTCCGCTCTCGATGCCGTAGGCCACCTGGGCCGCCCTGGCCAGGAAGTCCGCCGCGTCCACCTCGCCGGCGAGCCTCAGGGCGTTGGACGCGGCGACCAGAACGTCCTCGAGCTCGCCCGTCTGCAGGGCCGCCTCTATGGTGTCGGCCGTTATCATGACGTCGCCGAATCCCCCCCGGTCGAGCAGGTCCGCCAGCGCTGCCAGGGTAGCCCTCAGGCTCCCGCTTTCTATGGCCTGGTAAAGCCCGCCCAGGCTGCAGACGACCCGGGCGTCCTCATAATTGCGCATCCTGGCCAGGTTGCAGAGCGCAAGGAGGGCCTTTTCAAAATCGTCCACGTCCATCCAGTGCTTCAGGCCCATGAGCTTGCACACGG
>CAZTIX010000009.1:4212-11292 GCA_964613935.1 uncultured archaeon | reverse complement strand
ACCGACCACGTGGGTCAAGGCGTTTGAGGACAATCAGGTCTATCTCGCCGTCGGAGGTCTGTTCAGCTCGCCGGCGATGTCTGGCATAGGCGCGCTCTCGGTGGGGTACCAGTCCGGCCTGAAGATGGCCATCGGCAAGGGCCTCAACCACTGCACGCTTTGCGGGAGATGCGAGACGGAATGTCCGACGGGCGTTCCGATAGTCGAACTCATCAAGAAGATGAGGGCTCGCGCGAAGGCAGCGGGGCTTTGAATAGGGCTTTGAAAAACCTGCCGTATGGGCTATTTTTATCCACTATTGGACAAATTAACCAACCTCTCCTGAAAAGGTTTTTATAGATAAAGCATAAAAGATATGCGAGGGTATTTGTCACCAACTGGTGATAACAAAATTTGGATGGATGTTATCGGCACCGGATTTCGGACCGTTGGAGACAGGCTGATAGTCAGGCTTTCTTCCGTGCCCGAGATAAACACCAAGGTCTACAGCGAGACCGGAGACGAAATAGGCAAGCTGGTGGACATCATAGGCCCTGTGAAATCGCCCTTCGGAGTCGTTATGTCCAAGGAAGGGGAGGCGCATCAGGGGCGCATGATAATGGTCAAATAGTTTCTCAACAAGCTCATTAGGGGCGAAAATGCCGTCTGTCGGGGGTTACAGAGTCGAGATAGAAGTGGGGGAGCCTGAAGAGCAGGGTCTCTCGGTGAACAAGGAGGTGTTCAGGCAGGGCTCTCTTCTGGACCTGGACGACGAGCTCATGCACAAGGTCCAGGGCATGTACGGGGACGTCCGGATGAGGGGGCTCACCAAATACAAGCAGGAGGAGAACATCATAACTGCCCTGATATACCTCGTATGCCGAAAGAACACCATCCCCCTCACCCTCCACAAGATATGCGACGTCCTGAGGACGGACTACCGCTCTGTCAACAAGGTCTACAGGTATCTGGTCAAGAAGATGGGCCTCCACGTACCTCCCGCGGCGCCGAAGCAGTACGCCAACAAGTTCGGCATGGACATGCGCCTGCCCAAGGAGACCATAAAGAAGGCTCAGAGAATCATAGAGAAGGTCAAGAAATCCGGCACCATAAGCGGCAAGGGTCCCGCCGGAGTGGCCGCCGCGTCCATCTGCCTGGCCTCGGACCTCGAAGACATCGAGACTTCCCAGAAGGAGATATCGGAGCTCTCCGGGGTGACACAGGTGACCATAAGGAACCGCTATCGCGAGCTGGAGGAGACCATAAACGGAAAGCGCAAGAATATTTAACGCCCGGACCGTTAAATATCCATGAAGACTAGGCTCAGCAGCCTGGACATATACTTTCTGGTGAAAGAGCTATCGTCCCTAGTCGGGGCCAGGATTGACAAGGTCTACCAGATAGGCGAGCGGGAAATCAAGATTTCCCTCAGAGACTCCGGCCGGAAGGACATGATAATAACGCCCGAACATGTCTGCGTAACCCGATTCGAGCACAGGGTTCCGAAGAAGCCCAGCAACATGTCAATGCTGCTCAGAAAGCACCTGGGCGGGGGGGTCGTCAAGAGCGTGCGGCAGCACAGGTTCGACCGCATAATCAAGATTGGGGTGGACGGCCGCGGCACACTCATACTTGAGCTCTTCAGCAGGGGCAACATAATACTCGCCGACGAGAAGGGGACGATAATCTCCATAATGGAGAGCCAGGAATGGAAGGACAGGGAACTCAGGCCGGGTCTGCCCTATTCGCACCCGCCCGAGATGCCCGACGTCGGGGGCATGTCTCCCAGCCAGTTCTCGGCCGCCCTGGCCAAGGGCAGGGAGGTGGTGAAGACCCTGGCGTCCGACCTGGGACTGGGCGCGACCTATGCCAACGAGGCGCTGAAGAGGGCCGGAATAGACCCGGATTCGCGGGCGGACAAGGAGAGCGCCAAGCGCCTCTACTCGGCGGTGCAGGAGATGCTGGAATCCGATATTGAAGCCGGCATAGTCCTTGACGGAGGGCCGGAGGACGTGGTCCCTTTTCCCCTGGAAATCTATTCTGACAGAAAAACGGAGAGGAAGCCGAGCTTCAACGAAGCGGTGGACGAATACTTCTCCAACCTGCGGGCGAAGGGCATGAAGATGGAGGCCACCAAGGACCATCGGTCCGAAATAAAGCGGTTGGAGAAGATAGTCGAGAAGCAGAAGGAGACGGTCGGGGAGATGAAAGCGAAGGCCGGCGAGTTCAAGAGGGCGGGCGACAGGATATATGAGAAATACGGGGAAATCCAGAAGACACTCGGGGATTTCAAATCGGCCAAGAGGAGGAAGGGGATGAACTGGAGGGAATTCGCCCGGCACTCGGGGGTGAGGGTGCTGGACCCCAAGAGCAAAAAGGTCGAGATTGACGGGCTGGGCATATTCATAGGCAAGACGGTCCCGGAGAACGCGGCGAAATATTACAAGAAGGCAAAGAAGGCCAAGGGGAAACTGAAGGGGGCCAGGAAGGCCCTGAAGGAGAGCGAGCGGGAGCTTGGGGAGGCCAGGAGCAAGAAGGTCAAGGTCGAAAAGCGCGCCGGCGGGCGGGCGGTCGAAAAGCCCAAGCCGGAATGGTACGAGAAGTTCAGATGGTTCAGGTCCAGTGATGGGTTGCTGGTCATAGGCGGCCGTGACGCGGCCACAAACGAGCTGCTCATAAAGAAGCACCTCGGGAAGGACGATCTCGTCTTCCATTCAACCGTCCACGGGGCGCCGTTCTTCATAGTCAAGAATCCCGAGGGCAAGCGCATACCCAAAAACACCAGGGAGGAGGCTGCCGAAGCTGCGGCCAGCTACTCCAAGGCCTGGAACGCAGGGTGGGGGAGTGCCGACGTCTACGCTGTGGGCCCGGAGCAGGTGTCCAAGACCCCCGAAAGCGGCGAATACCTCCCGAAGGGCGCATTCGTAATAAGGGGGGAGCGGGAATGGTTCAAGGGAGTTGCCCTCAAGCTGGCCATCGGCTTCCGGACGGGCGGGCGCGCCTTGGCAGTCGGGGGGCCGGAGCGAGCCATTAAAAAACAGGTCGGCCACTATGTGAGAATCGGGGTAGGAAACAAAAAATCAGGCCAGTTGGCCAAGGAAATCAAGAAGGGTATTTTAAGAAAGACCAATAAAGAAGAGGGCCGGAGGATAAAGAAGGTTGACCTGGGGGATATACAGAAATGGATACCCGCAGGGAAGGGGATGATTCTGAAATGAAGCGATACGCCGTCATCGGGAATCCCATAGGCCACAGCCTGTCGCCGATAATGCACAACGTCGCGTTCAAGGCCTTGGGCGTCGAGGCCCGATACGAGGCTTTGGAGGTGGAGGACGCGGGGCGCGCCTGGAAGCATCTGAAGGAAACCTACGCCGGAATAAACGTCACCATACCCCACAAAACGGCGGTCATGGGGCTGCTGGAGAAGCGCGAGATGGCCGCGGACCTCATCGGCGCGGTCAACTGCGTCGATTTTCGAGACAAGCCCGTAGGATACAACACGGACATGGTCGGAGCCGTGGAAGCGCTGAAGGAGCAGGTGCCCACGCTCAGGGGAAAGCGGATTCTGGTCCTCGGCGCGGGTGGAGCAGCGAGGGCCGTTGTCTACGGGTGCCTCCTTGAGGGCGCCAATATATCCATCTGGAACAGGACACAGTCTAGGGCGGAGGAGCTTGCGGCGGAGATAAAGGAGGGGTTCGGGCCCGTGGATGTGCAGAAGAGAATAGACCTGGTGGGATTCGACATACTCATAAACGCCACCCCGGTAGGAATGCATCCAAAGGTGGATGAAACCCCCGTCACTTCCGGTATTCCGTCCAACCTGACCGTGATGGATATAGTGTACAACCCGCTGGAAACCAAGCTCCTGAAGACGGCGAGTGAGTGGGGCGCGAAGACGGTGAGCGGGCTGGAGATGTTCGTCCGGCAGGGTGCGGAGTCCCTCAGGATATGGGGGTACGAGCCTTCCGGGAGCGTGGTAAACAAGATGCGCCGTGCGGCCATTGAGGAGCTGCAATGATAGAATACCTGATACTCGGGCTCCTGCAGGGCGTAACCGAATGGCTTCCGGTAAGCTCACAGGGGCAGACGGTCCTGGTCTCGCAGCTGTTCGGCATGCCCGTGGCCCGGTCGCTCGACCTTTCCATATGGCTGCACACCGGAACCCTTCTGGCGGCCACGGTCTATTTCAGGCACGACCTCATGGGCCTGCTGAAGGCGGAGAGAAGAAATCTTCTCGGATTCCTGATTATATCCACCGCGCTTACCGCCCTGGTAGGAGGGCCCCTGTATCTGCTGTTCGCAGGCGCCTTTTCCGACCTCGCGGGGGAAGCGGTTATAGCCTTCGTGGGGCTGCTTCTGATAGTGACGGGTCTGGTGCAGCGCAGCGCAGCGCCCAGCACGAGAGAGGGGGAAGGTGCCGGGGGCAGGGATGCGGCGGTTGCGGGGCTGCTGCAGGGACTGTCCGCCCTCCCGGGCATAAGCCGGTCCGGAATAACAACCTCCGCTTTGCTGCTGCGGGGATTCAGCGCCAATGCAGCTCTCAGGCTGTCCTTCCTGATGAGCATATTCGCGGTTTCGGCGGCAGAGATAGGCCTGCATATCCGGGGGGGTTTCATCGTGTCGGGCCAGGCGGCGATTGCGATGGCCGGGGCGTTCGCGACGGGCCTGCTAACCATAGACGTGCTGCTGAGGGTCGCCCATCGCATTGAATTCTGGAAATTCCTGGTGCTTCTGGGCCTCCTAAGCATGGTCCCGCTCGCCCTATACGTGGCTTAGCCGCGCATGCAACAACACATAGGTCGCAATCAGTCCAACTCTCGGCGGAGCCTCGCCAGGTCCTTGGTTATCTCCTCCTCGCTCATGTCGGTGAACATCCAGCTCAGGAGGAAGACTCCGAGCACCCCGAGGATGGCGGTCACTATAATCCCATAGATGTCCAGTCCCAGGACAATTCCCGCCAGGATTCCCGCCAGCGAGCCGGTCACTATCGCTCCCCCATACCGGTACCACTCGTCGGCCCCCTGGGAAAGCTGGAGCGTGAACGAGACGGTCGTCGCCAGAAAGACGGCAATCCACGCGAACAGTATTGCAATGCCCGGGGGCTCCGGGAGTATTCCCACAAGCGCCGAGACCAGGACCAGAATGAACAGTACCAGGTCCAGAACCAGGAGGGGTTTAGGGACCCTGAAGGAGATTCCCGGCTTGCTCCTCTCCCCATCTTCCAGAATAAGCGAGCCTCGGTAGCCGCAGTCCTTGCACAGGTAGCGCTGGTCGGTGCTCCCCACTGCCGTACCGTCCGTTGTCGACAGGAATATAACTCTCTTGCTTCCGCATTCGGGGCACTTCAGCGGCATCTCACATCCTCTCCAGCGCTTCGATTCCCAGGAGCCCCAGCCCGTTGGCCATGGTCTGCTTGAACGCCTCCACCATCCCTATCCGCGCGCTCCTGAGGGGCTCGTCCGAGTCCAGGACCGGGCACTTGAAATAGAAGCGGTTGAAGGCCTCGGCCAGGGAGATGAGGTAGTTTGCGACGAGGTTCGGCTTCAGTGAGGAGGCGGCAGAGTCCACCGCGTCCGGGAACTGGGCCAGCAAGACGGTCAGCCTCCTCTCCTCTTCGGTGAAGTCTATCTTGGCGTAGTCGGGGGCCTGTCGCTCCAGCGCCTTCTCCAGTATCCGGCAGGCCCGCGCGTGGCTGTATTGCAGGTAGGGGGAGGACTCGCCCTCGAAATTGAGGGCCTCTGCCCACCTGAACTCGATGGGCTTGAGCGGTGTTATCTTGGCCATGTTGAAGCGTATGGCGCCCACCCCCACCGCGCGGGCTATCTGCTCTCGCTCTTCCGTCAGGATGTCGAGCCGCCTCTTGTTTATCTCCTTCGTCGCTCGCTCCACGCCCTCCTCCAGTATCTCGTCGGCGGAGACGAACTCCCCGGTCCTAGAGGACATGCGCATCCCCGGCACCGAGACGAGCTCATATGAGAGATGGCGGACCCGCTCCTCCGAGTCCTTGACCCCCAGGAGGGTCAGGGCGGCGCGCAGCTGCTTCTGCTGCAGAGTCTGCTCGTTGGCTATGACGTTGACGCAGTCCCCCCTCTTCAGCTTCCAGAGATGGTAGGCCAGATCTCGCGTGGTGTAGAGGGTGGTGCCGTCGCTCCTCAGAAGGACAAGCTCCTTCTTTATGCCGAACTTCTCCAGGTCAACCGCTCCAAAGCCGTCCTTCTCGAACCAGTTTGGGGTTTCTTTGAGGCGCTCGACGACCTCCTTGACAGCTCCCCCGAATACGAAGTCGCTCTCCCTGATGAAGGAGTCGACCCCTATGCCGTAATCGCCCATGGTCCGCTTCGTGCCCTCGAGGGCTGTCTTGACTATGAAGCCGAATATCTCTCTGGTCTTCTTGCTGCCCCTCTCGTAGTTCTTCTGGAGGGCCTTGGCGACTTCCGGGTCCACCTCCTTGTTGGCCTCGACGTAGGTCTCGCCCAGCCAGACGTCGGGCTTTTTTCCGGAATCCTCCAGCTCCTTGCCGTAGTCCCTGCCGTCTAGATAGGAAGCCAGAACGGCCAGCTGGCCGCCCATGTCGTTGACCAGAAACTGCGACTCGACTTCGTGCCCGGCGAAGCGCAGGATGCGGACCATGGAATCGCCAATTACGGCATTGCGGAGATGGCCCACGTGGAGGGGGGCGTTGGGGTTGGCCGAGGTGTGCTCAACGATGAGCTTTCCCTTGCGCAACCCCCGTCCGTACTCCTCACCCAAATCCCGTATCTCGTCAACAAGGGCGTCGGCGACTTTTGCCGGGTCGAGGAAGATATTGACGAATCCGTCCCGGGCCTCGGCCCGCTCTATGAAGCCTCCCCTCAGCTTGGAGGCAAGCTCCTCGGCCGTTCTCTGGGGCTTCTCCTTGCGCTTCTTGGCGTGGGCGAAACAGGGGAACGAGAAGTCGCCGCCTATCTCCGGCGGAACCTCTTTTATCATGGTCGGGGATATGCCCTTAAGGTGCCTTGAAAGCTCCTTGAGGATTATGCTCTTTAAGGAATCCATGTCTTAGATTGCGAAAGAATTTATAAATAGCACCTTTTATCCCTGAAGCTTTTAAATAAATCCATT
>CAZTIX010000009.1:0-4202 GCA_964613935.1 uncultured archaeon | reverse complement strand
AAAATGAGAACCAAATCGATAAGGGGGGTGGAGGTGGTCGACCAGAGCGGGGCCACCATAGGCAAGGTGGAGGACCTGGACCTCGGGAACGACGGCGAGTATTCGGTCGTGGTGAGAGGGGAGGTGGACGCGGAGAAAGCCAAGCTCTTCGAGGAGAGATTCGGGATATCGGGCGTCGGAAAGGATTTCTTTGAGATACCGCAGGAGCATGTCGGGGGAGTCGGCGACAAGGTCGTTCTCAATAAAAAGTTTGAGGACATCCCCGACATCCGCACCCTGTCCGAGGAATAGCTTTTTCTTAGCGACCAGGCTCTAATTAGCGTGCGGCAGGCGAGCTGACAGATGGCCGAATATCTAAAGATACCGAAGGACCGGATAGGAGCCCTAGTGGGCAAGGGGGGGAAGACCAAGCGCGCTCTCCAGAAGAAATGCAAGGTAAAGCTGGACATCTCCCAAGACGGCGGGGTGAAAATACTTTCTCAGGATGAGGACGCCCTGAAGGAGTGGGTGGCCAAGGACGTCGTCAAGGCCATCGGAAGGGGCTTCAATCCGAAGTACGCGTTCGGGCTCCTGAGGGAGAACCGCGCGCTCTCCGTGCTGAGGCTGTACGATATGGTGGGCCACAATAAATCGGACCTCAAGAGGGTGAAGTCCAGGATAATCGGGGAGAACGGCAGGGCCAGGAAGACTCTCGAGACGCTGACCAAAACCAAGATATCGGTCTACGGTAAAACTGTCGCGATAATCGGGCCGGAAGAGAGCGTCAGGGAGGCTGAGGACGGCATCCGCATGCTGATAGACGGCGCCAGGCACGCTACGGTATACGCTGCGTTAGAAGGCGAGCAGGAATTCAAAGAAAACAAAGAAAAATAAAAAAGGGAAGGGGGAAGGCCCTTATGCCTTCCTCGCGGACGCGTAGATTACCTTCAAAGCCACTATTATCGCAGCCGGGGCCACGAAATAGCTGACCATGTTCATCAGGTTACCTATGAACAGGGCTATGGCGGGGAATACCCCGTAGCCGAGGTTGGCCAGCGCGC
The DNA here is from genome assembly GCA_964613935.1 of uncultured archaeon. Lineage (GTDB taxonomy): Archaea > Altiarchaeota > Altiarchaeia > JAFGQM01 > JAFGQM01 > CAZQBY01. Next base: position 3,162 of record CAZTIX010000009.1, on the reverse strand, counting down.
TCATAGAGCCGCTCGCCACCACGATGGCTATCGCGCCTATGAGGAAGCTGATTGCCTCCTTGTCGGAGACGTTGACTACTCCCACAATCAGGCCGATAAGGGCCATTATTCCCATCAGCAATCCTGTCGTCTGCACGGTTATGCCTAGGCTTACGCCTATGGCTTCCAGTCCCACTAAGAGGCCGGCAATGACGGATATCAACAAACCCACCATAAACGCCCAGCCTCCTATCATCCTGCCTTTCTCCGACTTGGCAGCCTTGCCAATCGCACCCGCGGGCTTCATCATCATGCCCTCGATATGCTCGTCGGCTTCTGTCACTTTTGCCATTTTTTTACCCGGGTTGTTTATTTTTTCCCTAGAGTTGGGTTCTAGGCTCTTCTTTTTGAGAAAGGATACATAAAAATGTACCGGAGGCCATTTTTAAGCTCTCAAGCCTTCTATTAGCCGACAGTTTCGACATTAAAGGGAGGGGAAAAATGGCGGAAAACGATTACACGACCGCGGCGATGGTGCTGGGGATAATAGCGGCCATACTATTCATAATCAACGCCGTCTTCGTCATCATAGCGGCTTCGGCGGCCGGAACGGCCGGCTCTATATACTCCACCTACGGATACGGCGGGGCAGTCGCGTCTGCCGTGTCCACGTGGCTCTGGATAGCGGCGGTGTTGGGCATATTGTCCGGCATAATGATACTGGTCGGAGCGATACTGGTCAGGAACCCGGCGAAGAGAACCATGGGAGGCATCCTGATGCTGGTCTTCGGCGTCGTGGGCATATTCGGCGGCGGGGGAGTGTTCTTCCTTGGCACCCTGCTGGCCATAATCGGCGGCGTGCTGGGACTGGTCAGCAAACCGGCGTGAGAATCCGCCATGCCGGCCCTGCCGGGCCGGCCTTCCTTTTTTATTTCCTTATCCCTTCTATACTGAACAGAAGATGGCAATAGAATTCGGTGCTCTGCCGGGCGTCCTGACGAGCCCGACCAAAACCTTTGAGCGGCTGAAAGAGGGGGCCAACCTCCTGGACGGGCTCAAGCTGTGGCTTCTCGTCGGCGCAGTCGTGACGGCGATTCCCATCATTGTGGCCAAACTGGCGCAGTCCGCATCGGCCGGGCTCTCCGGACTGTCCTTCTCCCAGGGTCTCACGACCAGCCCCGCGGCGGTAATCCTGTATTATCTCATCACCCTCATGGCCGGACTTGCCATCTTTTTATTTTTCTCCTGGCTGGTGGCGAAGCTGTCGGGCGCAGTGGGCGGCAAGGCGGGAGACTTCGGCAGAAGCGCGGGGCTGCTGGGCTACGTGGCCGCCGCCTTCAATCTCTTCATAGGAATCCCTCTGGCCGTAATCCAGGCCCTTGTGTCGGTGAACGCGGTCTCCACGACGGCAAGGAGCTTCGGCCCGGGCGGCGGACTGAACATCGGGGCCTTCATGGCCCTGATGGCCCTGGGGATTGTCGGCCTGTTGGTCATGGTGTGGCAATGGCTGGTGGCGGGCAAGGCCTCCGCGGCCGCCAACGGCAGCACCTGGGGCCAGGGCATACTGGCCGTCTTCCTGGCCGCGTTGATTGTGGGGGTCATACTGTTCGCCGGGGGCATAACGATAGGATTCTACGCTGCCTACAGCGCCCTGCTCTGACCGGGCTATTTCCGGGCTTCCTTCACGAAGTTCTCCAGCACCCGCAGGCCCGCTTCTCCGCTCCGCTCGGGATGGAACTGGCAGGCGAACAGGTTCTTCTTCTCTATCCCGGCCGAGAAGTCCGCGCCGTAGGAGCACGCAGCCGAGGTCGCGTCCGTGACCGGGGCGTAGTAGGAATGGACGAAGTAGAAGTTTGTTCCGTCTTCTACGCCGTCGAACAGGAGACTGGAGACTGGAGACTGGAGACTTACCTGGTTCCAACCCATGTGGGGGACCTTCCCCGTCCTGAAGCGCCTGCACCGTCCCGGAAGCAGGCCCAGGCCCCTAGCCCTCGGAGCCTCCTCGCTGCCCTCCAGGAGGACCTGCAGACCAAGGCAGAGCCCCAGGAAGGGCCTCCCTTCGCCCACGGTCTCCGAAATCTTTTTCCGCAGGGGCGCCAGCCGTCCCATAGCGTCCCCGAAGTGTCCGACCCCGGGGAGAACCAGAGCGTCGGACCTTGAAGAGGGTTCGGAAGCCAGCTCGACGTCTGCGCCTACTCGCCTCAACGCATTCGATATGCTCCTGAGGTTTCCTGCCCCGTAGTCTATGACGGTAATCATACGGTATTTTTTATGATAAACCAATTAATATGGCGTGGACCTCAATAAAAGGCTCTCCTCCTACAAGGAACCGGTCGAAAAGGAGATTGTCGGCCGTCTGGAGGGGGCGGTGAGGGAGCTCTACGAGCCTCTCAGGGATCTGCTGAGGAGGGGCGGAAAGAGGATGCGCCCAGTGCTGTGCATGCTGGCCTGCGAGGCTGTCGGCAGCGACCCAGGGAAGGCCCTGAAGCATGCGGCGGCCATAGAGATGATACACAATTTCACTTTGATTCACGACGACATCGCCGACAAGAGCAAGCTGCGGAGAGGCAAGACCTGCCTCCACCACGGATACGGACTGGGGGTGGCCATAAACGCCGGCGACGGACTGTTCTCCCTCGCGTACGGGATGCTCGGGGATACGCTTGGCGGCAGGGAGGATGTCGAGGTCTTCAGCCGAATAGCCGGAGGAGTCACTCGGGTATGCGAGGGCCAGGCCATGGACATATCGTGGGTCCACAACAAGAGGTGGGACCTTAGCGAAGACGACTACTTCTCCATGATACGCAGGAAGACCGGCTCCCTGATGTCGGTTGCCTGCGAGGCCGGGGGCATAGTCGGCGGGGGCTCCGACAAGCAGGTGAAGACCCTGAGGGACTTCGGGATGAACCTTGGGGTCGGCTTTCAGGTGCACGACGACGTCCTGAACCTCAAGGGGAGCGTGGAGAAATACGGAAAGGAGATAGGCGGGGACATAAACGAAGGCAAGAGGACTCTTGTGGTCATCTATACCCTCTCCGTCTGCACCCGGAAGGAGAAGGACCTGCTCATACGCATACTGGACAAGGACAGGAACTCCAAGTCCGAGATAAAAGCGGCCCTTGAAGTAATAAACAAATACGGGTCCGTGGAGAGGGCGGCCAAGCTAGCGGAAGAGCTTATAGC
>CAZTIX010000008.1:0-11316 GCA_964613935.1 uncultured archaeon | reverse complement strand
GCGCCTGGTGGGCGCAAATCGCATGTGCGAGAGTTGTCCTAGAAGCAGAAACGGGTTTATTCGGACTTCTCGGCCTGCCCCTCGGCCGGTCCGGCTTCAGGGCGCTTCCGCCCTCCGGATTTCGGCGCCCCGGGCTCTTCAGCCTTGCTCTCTTGGCTCCTTTTCTCCCGCGGCTTCAGGGAGGGCTCCCCGCCCTTGCCCTCCGATGCTTCGGTTGAGGGCTTTTGACCGGCTTCCTTGGGCGAGCCTCCAGAGGGCTTCTTCTCCATGTAACCGCACTTGCCACAGCTGAAGCGGTCCGAGTGCTCAGCCAGGAAAACGCCGGGCCCGCATTTGGGGCAGAACTTCCGCTTTCGAACGAGATTCTCGCCCTCAAGCTCATAGGCGCCGTACTTCTTCTGAATCCTCTTCTCCTTGCCTTCGGCCATCTTTAATCTGATTCGTCCTCCTTCTTCTCATCCTCTTTGCCGGCTTCGGCTTTTGCCTGCTCCCCCTTCTTCTCCCCTTCCTTGGGCGGGGCTTCCCCGCTTTTATCCTCTTCAGAGGGCTTCTCGGCGGACTCCTTCCCCTCCTGCCCGGGCCCTTGCTTCTGCCCGCTCCCCCCGGGCTTGGCCTCGGGCTTCGCCCCCTGCTCTCCCTCTGACTTTTCAGGGGCTTCCTTCGGGATTCCCTGGGGCTTGCTCCCGCCTTCCTGCTCCTCGTTCTTGGCCTCCTTCACGCCCCTCTTGCTCCTGTAGGTCAGCTCTATCCGCCCCATGGCCTTCTCGTCGTCGTAGGCCTTGGCTCTTCCGACCGTTTGGTTGGAGCCGGACTGCTGGCCGATTTTGTTGATAATCACCGACCCCTCCTTGGTCTTCAGCCTCTTGGCAAGCTCGGACCTTATCTCTTTCCTGGAGGGCGTGGTCGGGTTGGTCAGAGCGAACTCTATCTCCCGCCTCCCCAGCAGGGGGTTCTCCTCCTTGGACACTATCTCGAGTTCCATCGTTTGACGCTATTCGAATCTTGAAAGCAGCTCTTGAAAAACGGACTTTATTTTTCGACCGACAACTATTAAAATGGCCCCTTTTCCGGGGGGGAAGCCGTAAACGATTCGGGTCCCCTCCGGAGCGGCGAGCACCGCGGGCAGGACCAGGAGGTCTTCCTCCCCCTCCACCCGGACGGACGCCCTGGGTCCGCTGATGGAGGATTCTATCGTTTCCCAAGCCTTCCTGCTTATCGTGCCTGGGGGGTTCTCGACCCTTTGCGGCGGGGCGTAGCCCGCCAGAAGACGGCGGGTCTCCTCGTCCACGGGCCGCCTCTCCGTCTTGCCGTCCCATATTATGAGGGACGGCTCTACGCCCTCCTTCAGCATGAATGATGAGACTGAGTCGCCGATTGTTATCAGGGGCTTCGGCGATGATTCTTTGAGCGATTCAGCGATCTCGGAGCACTCCGCCACCCGGCCGAACGGCTTCTTCAACTCGGCGCGAAGTTCATCCGTGAGCTGCAAATCTCGCTCTATGGTGGCCATGTCACACCTTTAGGGCGTAGATTCCCTTCAGCTTGACGTCCATCTCACCGGCCATCCTGCTCTTCTCGGGGTCCATTATCCCCGCTTTCCCGCTCCAGTCGCGGGTGAGGTCGATGCCGCAGTTGGGGCATCTCTGAAGCTCCGCGTAAACCTTTCCGCATTTCGGACAAGCCAGATCCATCTTATTTCTTCTTGCCTCCCTTGGTTTTCTTCGAGCCGCTCTTCCCGGAGCCTGGTTTGGAAGAGGATTTCTTCTTCGACTTCTTGGCGTCGGCCTCCAGCCACTCCGGAGTCCCCAGCCCAGGCTGCCTCATAGTCAGTCCGATTTTCGTGTCGAGCAGCGTGGATTTCTTGCTAATGGTGACCACTCTCGCCCGCACCGGGTCGCCGAGCTTGAGGGTCCTCTTCGACTCCTTTCCGTCGAACTGCTGCTCCTTCTCGTTGTAGTTGACGAAGTCTTCCATAATCTGGGAGACGTGGACCAGCCCGTCTATCGGGCCTATTGAGATGAACGCTCCGAACTCGGCTATCTCCTTGAACTCGCCCTCGACGACCTCCTGGAGGGTGGGTCTGTAGGTGAGCATGGTGAATTTGGTGTCGTAGTAGGCGCCACCGTCGCCCGGGACAAGATAGCTCTCGCCGATGTCGCTCACGTCTATGGCGGCCACTATTATGCCCAGGTCCGGGTCCATCCGGCCCACGTACTCCTTGTCGAGTATCTCCTTCATGCTCTTGACCGGGTCCAGCCCAAACATGTTCGGCGGAACCCGCACCGAATCCCGCAGTTCTATCTTGTAATACATTTTGTTGCTTTAGGTTTTGTTGGTTTAAGGTTTATTCTATGCATAGGTAGAATAAGCGGCTTTAATTAGACGGGGGGCATTTAAAAATAAAGAAGGGTTGGAGGCTTTGCTAATAAAGTCTGATTTGCTCATAAAGTAAGAGTGTTTGCTCATAAAGTCGGTTAAATATGCGTATTTAACTTTTAAAAAATGCAAAAATATTAGTGGAGAAAAAGAGATCGCCATTAGAAGTGATAGCAGAAAGGGACAAAATACCGATTAGGTTTGATACTACATCCAATGCTATTAAAACTGAACCCGGAGTTCGCAAGGCCTTGGAGAAAGATATGGGGCAATTTCTCATTAACAAAGTTCCCGAAATCATAGATCGGCAAGCCGAAGTCAATCCATACATAACCAACGAAGTCGGATTTTACACAAATTTGATGGAAGAGGCAAAAGTTTGTTACGAGTTTGGGCTATTCTATTCTACAATCGCGATGGTAGGCATTGCAGCCGAGAGGCTGGCAATTGAACTATCCGAACGTATGAAATATTCTATTAATGGCGAGGAAATTGATGAGGGTGAACTTTTTGATAAGAAAGACATAGGCCAATACAGGCGTCTGCGACTTCTAAAGAAAGCCGGCCTGCTTACGGATAATGCATTTAATAATTTAGATGAGATACGGAGTATTCGAAACAAATATATCCATCCAACGGAGATAATGAGTCCCAAAGAAGAATCATTGAAAGTACTGAACAAGTTTATTGATACAATTCAATTCAGATTCTCCCGGAAATATGAGTTTAGAAATGGAAAAATTGTGGCAAGATATGGGATTAGTAAATACGGTGACGGAGTTAGCACATATGGGTGAACTCCGGGGAGATATTTAGCTCTTGCATCTCATGTATCAGAACCACGATATTGTGAGCTATCAACTTACAAAGCAGCTCATTCTGCTGCGCAACCCAGTTCTTGGATTTTACCTTATCTCCGAATTTAGCCTTAATCATCTGAAAGACAGTCTCCACGTTAGAGCGCTTATGGTAGTGCGCCATGAACTCGTCATTGTTGAAAGCAAAGAGATAGTACATCTTCTTCCAGACGGGTGAACTGCCTCGGGTTCTTGTTCCCCTATTGCCTTTCTTGAATGGAATGTAAGCCGTACCGCCTAATTCATCCACCAAAGCAAGATTATCTCTGCTTAGGTATGCCTTATCGCCAGAAACCTCCTTGACGTCAAAGCCTTTCTCATTTGTTATCCTGACAAGCGGCTCGAATTGCGGGCAGTCTGCACTGTACTCTTCCATCACCCTAGCGGACGTTATCACGTTGGTCTTAGTCCCACACATGATATGCGCTTTAATCCATCGATGCTGCTTCTTGATCTTGTGCTTTTCCCTGCAATAGTCGTCGAACTTTGTCGTACGAAATCCGCTTGAGTCTATTGCGAAATCCGTTTCTACGCTCTTTAACGGCAAAGCGGAAAGAGCCAATAAGTCATGCAAGACTGGAGTGATATCCTCGCGGTTGAGGAAGATGTTCACCAGGTTATAGCAGGGCAGCTTTTCCAGCTGATCCCTGTCCTTAGCGTTTCTGTAGAGGCTATGTGCCCTTCTGCTAGATAACTGCGAATAGACCTTCTGAATGGCGCAGAAGAAGAGATCCCTTTCTTTCGCCTTAGGTCTTCCCATTCGCTGCTCAGGTTCTTCGATGCTCTGGACAAGGTCTTTGAGGAGCTTGTCGAAGAATTCGACCTCGCTTGTCTGGGCTTGAGTATACGCACTCCAGTTTTGAGGATAAGTCACTTTCTTCACTTCTGTTACTGTCATGTTACCTAGCGTGTCCTTCTCAAACTTAAGATAGTGCTCTACTGCCCACTGGTGCTTGCACTTTACGCCTCTCGTTTGGCAGTCCGGGCAATTGCAGGTCGGTTTATGCTCGCCAAAATTCACTATGTAGCTTCCGCTTCCCCACTGTGTGGGGACTCTATACTTGTTAAGCTCTATTTGCTCGATTCCGCCCTTCTGGGCTATCTGCAAGCCTCTTTGGGCTCTCGCATCCTCAAATGTAGTGTTTATCATTTTTACCACCTTGATAATGATATCCTTTCCCTTGCTATAATTAGAAGGTTGCATATAAAAAGCTTTTCGGTTTTACTATCACTACTATTTGTAGTAAAGATATTATCTCCATTTTTATAGTTGATGATTCTAATTGTTTAAGCATTTTAATTTTGAATGCCCCTAAGCTAACCATGTCGAGCAGAGATAGGAAGGACTTCATCCAGAGAAAGAGCAGGGTTGAGCAGGCCCTAATGAGCCAGAAGCACTATTTTACAGACGATTTTAAAGGCATCGCAACTGCGAGGCAACTGCAGGAGCTTACGGGGTTGAATGAACAGGCTATTCGAAGAATTATCAACGCCCTTGAAGAAGAGGGAAAGATCAAAGTTGTCAAGGACAAGAGTGAGATCGTGTTGTTGAAATAGTGCAATTCGGAGAGTTGCGCTTTTTAAGGCTGGATGTATTATATTACACTTAAAATTAGGTGAATTCAAATGGCAAACATTACAATTGAAAGAGTCCCCACAGGGATTCCGGGTTTGGACGTACTGATAGAAGGCGGATTTGTTAAGAATTCGGTTACTCGGATAGCTGGAACTCCGGGTACGGGAAAGACTATAGCGACCGGACAATGTGCTGCTACACTTGCAAAACTTGGGTATAAAGTCGGCATTTTCTGCTTTGAAGAAACTCCGGAAGAGATTAAACAACAGCTTGCTGAATTCGGTCTTGATCTAAGTAATGTGAAGTTCTTCTCTGCCGATGATATGACTTATGACAGTATGCTCGGCAAGAAGCCGCAGGATAGGTCATCCCAAGTCAAACTTCTGCTGGAGAACGCCAAGAAAGCCGGCTTGGAGTTCGTCATAATTGATTCAATGAGCTCTCTTTTGATGGAAGATGGGCTACACGAAAGACTGCTTGTACGACAGCTTATACATGGTCTGAAGAAACTCGGCGTCACATCATTGGTCACCAGCGAGGCAACCAAAGGAGAAAAGGACGATGATATAGCCTCGTATTTAGCGGATAATGACATTTTGCTTAGTATGCAACCTGCATTGGATGTCCGCAATCTGGAGATTAGGAAGATGAGATCCACTAAACACACTCTAAAGCCTCAGAACATAGTACTCACAGATAAAGGCCTTTCCCTATCCAAGTGAGTATACTCTTGTAGGAGAAGTCTCTGAGTAGCCTTTAGATTAGTATGGACTCAAAGAGAGAGAGGATATTATCAGTGCTGGATGCTCTATTGGATCTTGAGGACATCTATGCCTGTATGGTAGTAAGAAAACACATGGATGGAATAGTCCCGCCAACCGAAAAGTTCTCACCAGAAGTCCTGGCTATATGGAAATTGCTTCAAGAAACTATGGACGAGTTTTTTGAAGTATTGGAGAAGTACAGCCAATATGGCATAAGTGAGGTCTATTTTAGGCTTATGGACTATGTCATAATGTTCTTCGTCTTGCCTAAAACGACTACGGCAGTCGTTGCAATAGTGCCTGAACTGGCTAATCGAGGACTTATAGAAATTTCCCTGGAGCGAAGCAGGCTCAAAATAATTGACATAACCTCAGAAAATGAATAGTCTAGAAGTAGGCATAGGAATTAGTGAGAAAAATGATTCTAACGCAGCTGGAGAAGAAGTGGTTCGTCAGTCGCTCACTAATTTAAGTACAAGGCCGTCCTTTTTCCTCCTGTTCTCTACAATACATTATAATAAAAACGGTGGATTGGATGCATTACTACAAACTGTTTCCAAAAAACTTCCTCAAGAAACCCCCTTGGTTGGTGGAACAATAGCCGGATTTATAACCCACCAAGACTGTTTTGTTAAAGGTGTTTTAGGTATTGCCATATACTATAAAGATATGGATGTGGCAATTGGAATAGGACAAAGCACCAAAAGAAAACCAAAAAAGGCCGCACAAAATTGTGCCAGAATGTTAAAAGGGGGTTTGAATAAGTCCAAATACCAAAACAAATTTCTTCTAAACTTTGTTTCCGCCCCTTCAATACCCTCCTTGCCAGGGATTGGAAAGGTAAATATAATAAAAAATAGATTATTCGGTTCATTTGCTTCATATTTGTTGTTGCCCCTCTTCTCCTATTTTGGAAAGGGCTTTGGAAAGGAAGAAGATATTATAGCCCATTTGAATAAGTCAATGCCTGATTTTGATATGATTGGTGGTTCAACTATAGACGATGTTAGGTATTTGGGTAACTATCAATTTTATGGCACTAAGGTATACACAAATTCTATAGTGGCCATTGCATGCGCATCAGACCTACCCCTGTCTTTAGATGGAAGCGTGAAATTAAATCCTGCAACTAAACCCTTTGCAATATCAAAAAGTCCTTTGGATAGTCATGTCTTGACAAAGATTGATAATCATCCGGCAAAAACAGAACTACTTAAACTCTTGGATATTGATGAGAGACAAATACAGAACTTATCTGGGTTTTACTATAAACTATCCCATTATTTCCCCATAGAATTTGACTCGTACAGCGATTATGTTTCCGGAGTTGGTGGACTATTTGGAAATAATGTACTACTTGGATATAAAGCTAAGGGGAATAAGGCTAAACTACTTTCAGCCAGTGGGAAAGCCATTCTTAAAAATGTGGCTGACAATCTTAAAAGTCAAGCTAAAGATTCGAGTTTCTTGTTGGGATTTTCCTCTGCGATATGCCTTAATATCCTTGGCCGTGATGCATTTATGTTAAAGGATCTTATTGATGAACAACTACCCGAAACACCATACGTCATTTTGTATACAATAAATGAGAATTTAGGTAAAGCTAATGATATTGCAACGACCAGAGTTTATTCTTTTAGCACGCTTTCACTTGGGGGAGTAAATAAGAATGACAACTGAGCTTATAAAAGAAATTCTTGACAGCTCCAAGGACAGCAAATCGATTATTAAACAGATTTCTAGTACCCCCCTACCCAATGAAGTCCTCAAATTCACCAAAAGATATGAAGAGAATGGTGGGAAGCGAGACGCTTTTTTATGGAAATGGGCAAAAAGCCTCGAAAACTCCGGACTTGTTTTTTCCTGTGTAGACAAAGAGATTTTTGATTCTGTTGTAAACAAACGCATACTCATGACCTTACTTGTAAGCATACTTGATGATACTGCCGACTATTACAAAAATAAAGAACTGCTAGACTCTTTGTTAGAAATCGTCCTGGATGGAAAGGGTTTAAATCGTTACAGCAACTTGTCGGAGTCTAACCTAGCCATGGTTGAGCTATCCATGGACCTATTTTCCTTCATAAACAATTCAATCTCAGAATATCCCAATTATTCGCAACTGGAACATAGCTTTAGATATGATCTTAAACAGACTCTTAACTCATTTGATTTTTCATATCTTGTGAATACTGAGCCGCTCTATAATAACTTAAAGGATGTTTATACCTATTGTCCACATAATATGGCTTTTTTCTTGTACCATGACATAGACCTCATGGCCTCTACTGAGTTTGACTTAAAAGAGCTCCCACTTGTAAGAGAAGTAATACGCAAATCACAGTTAATGGCTAGGATTGGAAATTGGTTAAGTACTTCCAAAAGAGAGCTCCATGAAAATGATTTTAGTTCGGCATTATTCGCTTACGCATTATCAGTAAATATTATAGACTTAGCTGATTTGGAAGAGAAAAAGGTTGAAAAAATGGAGAGGGTTGTATTAGAGAATCCTAGAGTGATCAATCATTTTCTGAATGAGTGGGAAAGAAATTATCGTGAGATAGAAACATTCGCCCCCAAGATAAAATCATTGGATGTTAATAGATATCTTGAGGGTCTTAAGACACTAATGTTATTCCATCTTGTAAGCATTGGTCTTAAATGACCAATTATTCCTTCAACACCCACTTATCCTGCCACCTCTCGGCATCCTCATAGAGCGCTCGCAGCTCCGCGAGCGTCTTCGCAGCCCCGACTGGATAGAACCTCATGGTAAACTCCATACCCACAGAAACGAAATCGGGCTCAAACACCTGCCCGTACCTAGTTTCGGTCTCCACTCTCGCCTCATCAACAAGTAGCTCACAGTAGACCTTCCAGTCGTCCTGCGCCCGCACGACCCATATCTTCTTATCCTTCCTGAGGTAGAAGCTGATCGGCTGGATGTCTTTGTCCTCAAAGAGACTCCGTATGACGAATTCAAAGTATCTCCTGAGACTGGAGAATGACTCCGGCTTTAGGTACTCTATGGAATTCTCCTCAAGGAACTTCTCCGTGGCTTTGTCAGGCGTATAAACGGTTTTTGGAAGGCCCGAGGGCGGTTCCAATATCATTACCCTGCCCCCGGTCGGCTTTCCTCTCTCCTCTTCCACATCCCTGACGAGGTTTTCCAGATAGGACGTGTTCTGCATGTTCACTAGCCTGATGTTTTGCTCGCAAAGCTCCGTCAGGTCATGAGCATCGGCCGCTCTTCTCTGGTCAACAAACGCGCTAATCTTTCCCTTCCGCATGAACACGTGGTAATTGCTGCTCAGAAGGCCGAAGAACTCGGCGTTTTCCGGGCAGTCCTCAAGGGTTACTCTTCCGCCGACCATGCAGAAGCCGTCAAACACCCAGAGCCGAAGGCGACCTGTTTTTGCTCATAAACTCCTTATTCTGCTCATAAAGTCTGCTCATAAACCTACTTTATTAGCAAGGCCAGGGTTGGAAGGCTCCACGGCAGGTTATGGTAAAGCCGGCAAACGCCCAACATTCAAGCATGTCGCCTACTTGCCCGTTTGTCCTGTTTTAGGCTCTTTTTTGGGGCAATGACAATACCCGGTGAATTCACCGCCCCTTGTGCCTTCGTCTGTCTTCCTTCTCAATCCGGGTCAATTTTTCGTCAAGGAGGCTTTGGAAGCCGTTCATGACGCGCGGTGGCAGTTTGAGAGATATAGCACTACGGCGTCTTTCGCGAATGGATCGGGAAGTATGTATGTGGCATTGAAAGTGCGCCGCTTCTGGGTGTGAAGTCTCCTGTTTTCGGGTCTATCTCCACAATGGGGCTGTCGAGGAAATGCTGACGCAGTTCGTCACGATGCTCGACCATTCTCTTCAAGACCTTGAGGAACGCCTTGTCTTTCAGAGCGCGGCCTTTCCTTGAGGTTCTCCGGCCCTTGCATATCCCGCTAGCGCCCATTATCATCGGCACCAGTCCCGCATCGACTGGCTGCGGGTCCCTAGCCACTAGGGTGGCCGGATGGAGTCCGCCACCGACCCCGGCGCCTTTTGCGGTTCTCTTCAGCGCCGTTCCCGGGACTTTCCTCCTGATGCCGGCATACCTCTGCGTTGCTCTTCCCCAAGAGTCGGGTTAACCGGCACTTTTCAATATGCGACCTCTTCGAGGCTTTCGATGAGACATCTCGGTTCAAAAAAATAGAAGAGTAAAGCAAAAACCGAATAATGCAGTAGTCTAGGCCACTGCGATGAACACGCCCACGAAGACTATGGACACCATGGACATCAGCTTGATGAGGATGTTCAGGCTGGGTCCTGATGTGTCTTTGAAGGGGTCTCCGACCGTATCGCCCACTACCGCAGCCTTGTGGTTACTGCTGCCCTTGCCGCCCAAAGCTCCCGCTTCGATGTACTTCTTGGCGTTGTCCCAGGCGCCTCCCGCATTGGCCATGAAGACGGCCATCACGAAGCCCGTCACAAGGGAGCCCGCCAGAAGAGCGATCACTGAGGCCAGGCCGAGCAAAAGTCCGACCGCGATGGGCGCTATTATCGCCAGCAGAGAGGGCAATATCATCTCCCTCTGGGCGGACTTTGTGGCTATCCCGACGCAGGTCTTGTAGTCGGGCTTGGCCTTGCCTTCCATCAGCCCCGTGATCTCCCTGAACTGGCGCCGCACCTCTTCGACTATGCCGCCGGCTGCGCGGCCGACCGCGCTCATCATCATGGACGAGAACAAAAACGGCAGCATGCCCCCGATGAACAAGCCTACTATCACCATGGGGTTTGTCAGCGAGAGGTCCAAGACTACCGTCTTTCCCATCTCGCCGGCCACCCGGCCTATCTCGTTCTGGAACGCGACCAGAAGGGCGAGAGCAGTAAGCGCGGCCGAACCTATGGCAAAGCCCTTGCCGGTGGCCGCCGTCGTGTTGCCCAGTGAATCGAGAGCGTCCGTCTTCTTCCTGACCTTCTCGCCCAGTCCGGCCATCTCGGCTATCCCGCCCGCGTTGTCGGCCACCGGGCCGTACGCGTCGGTGGCCAGGGTGATGCCGAGTGTGGAAAGCATGCCGACTGCGGCTATGCCGATGCCATAAAGTCCCATCGCGACATTGGCCGAGCCGCCGGCCAGCAGGAAGGCGGCGATTATGCCGCCGCACACGGTTATGACCGGGGCCCAGGTCGACTTCATGCCGGCCGAGAGGCCGCCGATTATTATAGTGGCCGGACCTGTCTTTGACTCCTCGGCCAGGGCCTTGGTCGGTCCGTATTCGGCAGACGTATAATACTCGGTGGAGAATCCTATTATTATCCCGGCCACAAGACCCGACAGCACCGCGAAGAACACGCCGATATTGGCGTCTCCCAGAGTCTGCTGCACCACTAAGAATGAAAGTATGGCCGTGAGCACGGCAGCGCCCCATATGCCGCGCCTCAGTGCCCATAGGAGCGAGCTCTGCGACGCATCCTCTTTGGCCTTTATTAGGAAGGTGCCTATCACCGAACAGATTATGCCCACCGATGCTATTACTAGCGGCAGAGTCACCGCGTTGAAGAGTAGGTCGGAGCCCATGAAGGCCACTGCCGCCAAAGACATTGCGGCTATGAGGGAGCCGAGATAAGACTCATAAAGGTCGGCGCCCATGCCGGCGACGTCTCCCACGTTGTCCCCCACATTGTCGGCTATGACGCCCGGATTCCTGGGGTCGTCCTCCGGGATTCCGGCCTCCACCTTGCCCACCAGGTCGGCGCC
>CAZTIX010000007.1:0-11351 GCA_964613935.1 uncultured archaeon | reverse complement strand
ATGCGCGAGAAGGGCGTCGAATGCAGGAAGCTAATGAAGATTCGCGAGGGCAGCCCAAACGCGGTCGACATGATAGAGGGCAGGGACTTGAGCTTCGTCATAAACGTGCCCAAAAGGGGCGTCAAGGCGCGCGACGATGAGCGCAGGATTCGATTCGCGATTCTAGATTACGACATACCGTATGTCACCACCATGGCTGGTGCCAGGGCGGCTGTGGAAGCCATAAAGAGCGCCCGTGAGGGCGGCATAGAGACCAGGAGCCTCAACGATTATTTTAATAAATCAAGCGATTAAACTAAGGCTTAGAACATGGACATAATCTCGACAAGGTCGATGAGCAAGGACTTCTTCGAAGACATCATGAAGAGCGCCAAGAAGTTCGACTCCGGCAAGGATTTCACCAGCGTCCTGAAGGGCAAAATCCTCGCGACCCTCTTCTTCGAGCCGTCCACCCGCACCCAGTTCTCGTTCCAGACGGCCATGCAGAGGCTGGGCGGAAAGTGCGTGGGCTTCTCTTCAACGGAGGGGACATCGGTCAAGAAGGGCGAGACCCTGATGGACACAATCAGGGCGGTCTCCGGCTACGTGGACTGCATCGCCATGCGCCATCCCAAGGAGGGCGCGGCCAAGCTGGCGGCCGAGGTCTCAAGAGTGCCGGTAGTCAACGGCGGAGACGGCAGCCACGACCACCCCACCCAGACGCTGCTGGATTTGTACACGATAAGGAAGAGCCTGGGAGAGTTCGACGGGTTGAGCATCGGCATCTGCGGCGACTTGAGGTATGGCAGGACGGGCAGACCGTTGTCAATCGCGCTCAGCAACTGGGACGTCAACCTGCACTACATATCCCCGCCCCAGCTGAGCATGGACAAGGGCACCATACGCTACCTGAAGGGCAAGAACGTGAACGTAAACGAGACCATGAAGATAGAGGACGTCATCAAGGAGCTGGACGTCCTGTACATGACGCGCATACAGAGGGAGAGGTTCCCGACGGAGGAGGAGTATCTGAAGTTCAAGGGCGTCTATGTCGTGGACCCGGAAATGATGTCCAAGGCCAAGGAGAAGTTCATACTCATGCACCCGCTTCCGCGCATAGACGGCATAGCCATGGAGGTGGACGAAGACCCGCGGGCGAAATACTTCGAGCAGGCCCGCAACGGCACACCGACCAGGATGGCGGTCCTGAACAAGGCGATAACAGAATGACCGAGAAGACTCTGAAGGTTCAGAAGATAGAGGAGGGGACGGTGATAGACCACATAGACGCCGGCAAGGGCTGGGAGGTCGTGAAGCTCCTCGGCCTGGAGGATTTCCCGGAGACGGTCATGGTTCTGTCCAACGTCCACTCCAAGAGCAGGGGCAAGAAGGACGTCGTCAAGATAGAGAAAAAGCAGCTGGACAAGGAGGACGTCAACAAGATAGCCCTCCTCTCTCCGAGCGCGTCCGTCAATCTCATCAAAGGCTTCGAGGTCAAGAAGAAGTACAACGTCGAGCTGGAAAGGGAGATTGTCGGCATACTCAGGTGCACAAACCCGGTCTGCGTCACCCGCGCGGAGCCCGTGAAGACCCGCTTCGTGGCGGAGAGCAAGGAGCCCCTGTCCCTCAGGTGCGCATACTGCGAGAGGATTCAGAGGGGATTGGAGTTCGCCTGAAAGGCTAATAGTTCATAGAGGGAAAAGAGGTGTGAGAAGGCCCGCAGACGTGAGGCCTCCGCTCGTGAAGCCCGAAGCGATGGAGGATGTCAGGAGACTCAGAGGGGAGCATTCCGGTTCAGACGACCATGCAGCCTTCGCTAGAGAATTCATTAGAATCGCAAACCATCATGGTCAAGACAATCTCCTCCAGCTAATCGAGGCTTCACTCAAAGAGGGCAATCCTAGGGATTTTAAACGAGCGCTGGCGATATTAAGGCAGACTGGCATAAATGCTAGGGAGCTAGAATAATCCAACCAGCCTGAGCATAATCGCGTCCTGCATCCACATGCGGTTCTCGGCCTGGTCCATGACGACGCTTTGCGGCCCGTCGATTACTTCCGCGGTCATCTCCTCCCCGCGGTGGGCCGGAAGGCAGTGCATGAAGACGGCCTTCGGCTTGGCCAGGGTCATCAAATCTTTGGTCACGCGATAGGCGTCCAAATCCGCGAGCCTATTCGCGCGCTCGTCGTCTACGATGTGCATGCTCATCCAGGTGTCGGTGTAGATTACGTCGGCGTCCTTGACCGCTTTTTTGGGGTCGTCGGTTACACTACACCTCTTAGAAATCTTGACCAGCGAGCTGTCGGGCGAATAGCCTTCCGGGCAGCCGCACCAGTAGTCGATGTCCAGCTTGGATGACGCGGCGACCCATGAAGTTGAGGTGTTGTTCGAGCAGTCGCCCAGGAAGGCGACCTTGATTCCATCCAACTTCCCGAGCTTCTCGGAGACCGTGAGCAGGTCCGAGAGTATCTGACAGGGATGATTGAGGTTTGTCAGCCCGTTTATGACCGGGACCGTGGCGCTCTCTGCGAGCTCCTCGATTGTGGAATACTCGAACACCCGCGCCATTATCAAATCGACGTACCGGCTGGTGGCGCGCGCGGTGTCCTTGACAGTCTCCCCGCGCCCCAGCTGGATGTCGGTCTTCGACAAAAAGACGGCCGACCCGCCCATCTTGTTCATGCCGGCCTCGAATGACAGGCGGGTACGAAGAGAGGGCTTCTCGAATATCATCGCCAAGACTCTCCCGTCCATTGCGCCGGAGTATTTTTCGGGGTCGGACTTGATGTCCTTGGCCAGGCCTATCAAGCCGAGGATATCCTCCTTCGAGAGGTCTTTCAGAGAAATAAGATTTCCATCCATAGGGAAATAATTTGAAAGAAGTTTGATATAAATGCTGGATGAAGGCGTCTGAGGCTTTTTCTTCCGCAAAAAGCAAACTTAGCGATGGCCAAGCTTTGGGACAAGGGCTACGACCTCAACGAGGAAATCGAGAAGTTCACCGTGGGCGAGGACTACCTCCTCGACCGGGAGCTGGTCGAGGCGGACGTAGCGGGCAGCGTAGCCCACGCCAAGATGCTGGCCAAGATAGGTGTTCTGACGGAGAGCGAGTTCAAGAAGCTCAGGGAAGAGCTGCTCAAAATTCTGGAAGAGCACAGGAAGGGCAACTTCGAAATCAAACGGGAGGATGAGGACGTCCACACCGCAATCGAGAACCGCCTGACGGCCAAGCTGGGAGACCTGGGCAAGAAGATACACGCCGGACGGTCGCGGAACGACCAGGTACTGGTGGACATGCGGCTGTACTCGAAGGGGAAGCTGCTGGGGGTCGAGGAGGGCCTGCTTGGGCTCTGCCATGCTTTAGTGGAATTCGCCGAGGGGAACAAGGAGGTGCCCATCCCCGGACGGACCCACACCCAGCTGGCGATGCCCGGCTCGCTGGGCCTGTGGGCCGGGGCCTACGCCGAGTCGCTGCTGGACGATTTGGAGCTTCTCAAGGCCGCTTATGAAATAAACAACCAGTGCCCGCTGGGGAGCGCGGCCGGGTATGGAGTGCCGCTGCCCATAGACCGGCAAACGGTCGCGGACCTGCTGGGATTCAAGAGGGTCCAGAACAACGTCCTCTGCGCCAACAACAGCAGGGGCAAGGTGGAGGCGGCCATCTTGGCCGCCCTCTCGCAGGTGACGGCGGATTTGAGCCGGTTCGCCAACGACGCCATACTCTTCAGCATCCCGGAGCTGGACTATTTCGACCTGCCGGACGAGTTCTGCACCGGCAGCAGCATCATGCCGAACAAGAAGAATCCCGGCGCCCTGGAGCTGGTCCGTGCCAAGAGCAACAAGGTCCTGGCAGCCTACTATCAGGTCATGGGCATAATCAAGGATTTGTACTCCGGCTACAACCGGGACTTGCAGGAGACGAAAGAGCCGCTGATGGACGGGCTTTCCGTGACCAAGGCGTCTCTCGGCATATGCGCGCTGGTCGTCTCGGGAATCACGGTCAACAAGGACAAGTGCTTGCGGGCCTGCAAGCCGGAGATATTCGCCGCCGACAAAGCCTTGGAGCTGGTGGGAGGGGGGATGACCTTCCGGGACGCATACAGGAAGGTGGCGGCCGAGTTGGACGAATTGAAGGGCGAGGACCCGGCGGAGAACATCAAGAGCAAGAAACACTTGGGCGCCACCGGCAATCTAGGGCTGGGCAAGGCCGCTGCCAAGATTAAGGCTGAGAAGGAGCGGGTTGCCAAGGAGAAGAAACTGCTGGAAGCGGCCTTTTCCGAGCTTCTGGGATAACTATTTCCTCCTCTTCCCCGCAATCTCGGAGGGAAGGCCCCAGAGCTTTATGAACCCTTCCGCCGAATTGTGGTCGAAGACGTCCTTCTTGTCGTAGGTGGCCAGACCCAGGCTGTACAGCGAGTCGGGTGACTCCCGGCCGACCGCCTGCGCGCTGCCTTTGTAGAGCTTGAGCCTGACCTTACCCGTCACATGCTCCTGAGAGGAGTCGATGTACGCGTTGAGGTCGTCCATCAACGGGTCGAACCACAGGCCGTAGTAGACCATCTCGGCCCATTTCCTGTCCATGAGCTCCTTGAAATGCTTCTGCTCCCGGCTCAAGACCATCCCCTCCAGGTCCTTGTGGGCCGCAAGTATAATTGTCGCGGCGGGCGCCTCGTATATCTCCCGGCTCTTTATCCCTACGGCACGGTCTTCTATCATGTCTATGCGCCCGACGCCGTGCTTGCCCCCCAGTTTGTTGAGAGAGTCGATTAAGTCCGCTCCGCTCATCTTCTTTCCGTTGAGAGCGATGGGGATTCCCCTATTGAACCCAATCTCCGCATACTCGGCCTTGTCCGGCGCCTCGGCCGGGGCGACGGTCCACTTGAACGCGTCCCGGGGAGGCTCGGTCATCGGGTCCTCTAGGACGCCTGCCTCGATGCTCCGGCCCCACAGGTTCTCATCGAGCGAGTAGGGGTTCTTGGGGGTTACGGGGACTGGTATGTCGTTCTTCTTGGCGTACCCTATGGCCTCTTCCCTGGTCATCCAGTTCTCCCGCACGGGAGCTATTATCTTGAGGTTGGAGTCCTGCGCGCGCACCCCCACGTCGAATCGCACCTGGTCGTTGCCCTTGCCGGTGGCGCCGTGGGAGACTGCGTCAGCGCCCTCTTTCCCGGCCACCTTCACCAGATACTTGGCGATGAGGGGCCGGCCGAGGGCGGTCCCCAGGGGATACTTGCCCTCGTACAGGGCGTTGGCCTTGATCGCCTTCGAGATGTAATCATTGAAGAACTCGTCCCGGACGTCCAGTGAATACGTGGCAGCCGCGCCCAGCTTCTTGGCCTTCTCTTCTATGGCCTTCAGGTCGGTCTTGCCCTGCCCCAACTCGAGAGTAAGCGTGACGACGTCCGCCTTGTGCTTCTCTTGCAGCCATTTGACCGCCACCGAGGTGTCCAGACCCCCAGAATAAGCGAGGACAGTTTTCATGCCTTTATATTTCGCTTTTTCCAAATAAAAGAGCTTTGGGTGGTTTTGATGCGGATTCCAAGACACATAGCTCTGATACCGGACGGCAACCGCAGATGGGCGCGGGAGAAGGGCCTCAAGCCGTGGGAAGGCCACAAGGCCGGGATAGACCGCTTCAGAGAGTTCTTGGACTGGTGCTTTGGTTCGGGCGTGAAAGAGGTCACCGCCTATTCGCTGTCCAGGGAAAACCTCTCCAAGCGCAGCAGGGCCGAGGTCGATTTCCTTTTCAAGCTCCACGAGAGCGGCTTTCGCGATCTTCTGGAATCTCCCGATATCAAAGAGCGGGAGGTGCGCGTCGAATTCGCCGGGGAACTGGGCAAATTCCCGAAGAGCCTGGCCAAACTTATAAAAGACGTGGAGGAGCAAACCGGGAAATTCAATAGGAGGAGACTGACCCTCTGCCTCAACTACTCCGGGCGGAAGGAGATACTCCGGGCGTTCAAGGGCCTTGCGGAGAGTGGGAAGCCAATCACGGAGAAGGGGCTGGAGGGTTTCCTGCAGGTGAAATCCGCGCCCGACTTGGTGATAAGGACCGCCGAGAAGAGGATAAGCAACTTTCTCCTGTGGCAGAGCGCCTACAGCGAGCTCTATTTTTCCGACAAGCTGTTTCCGGACTTCTGCGAGGAGGACCTCAGGGACGCAATAGCCCAGTTCAACAAAACCGAGAGGAGGTTTGGCAGATGATACTCGGACGGGAAGAGATATTGAGGAGGATAAGGGAGGAAAAACTTCTGGAGAACTGCGACGAGGAGTGCGTCGAGGGCGCTGGCTACGATTTGCGTCTGGGGGGGTTCTACGGCGCCGATGGGCAGACCTTCCTGGGCAAGGAAGAGCGAAGGCTGCCCGAGGTGGACGAGATTAGAGAGGATGTGCTGCTCCTGAAGCCGGGGGGCTACGTGCTCATGGAGACGGTGGAGAAGGTCAACATGCCCGAAGGGCTGGCTGCCCGGGTCCTGAACCGCAGCTCCCTCTTCAGATGCGGGGCTTCCACCTTCAACGCCCTGGTGGACCCGGGCTACGAGGGCACCCTGACCTTCGGCCTGAAGAACGTGTCGGGCCACGACTTCAGCATCGAGAGGGGGTGCAGGGTTGCTCAGATAGTCTTCGAGGAAGTGAAAGGAGGGGCCAGCTCTTATGGGGGAAGGTATCAGGGCGGGAAGGTAGTCTAGAGCGAATCCCTCAGCCGCTCCCTGCAATCCTCGCAGAACGATTTGCTCTTTTGGTCGACGGATACTATGTCGTTGGAGAAGGACATCACGCAACCCTTGTTGCCGCAATGCTCGAGGCCATGGCAGTGGGCCAGCTCGTGGATTGCCTCCTTGACCGCCCGCTCCCTGAGCTTGGGGTATCTGGATTCCTTTCCGTAGAACCTCCTGTCCAGGCGGTAGAGCGAGATTGCGCATATCCTGCCGCCCTTTTGGGCCGCCCCGAAAACGAAGTTGAGGTCCTCCATGAAGAGGTCTATGTTGCCGACCGCGATAATCTTGTCGGCTTTCAACTGCCGGGTCTCCGAATCCAGAAAGGGTATCAGCTTTCCGGCGTCGTATTGCCGCCTGCCCGAATCATAGAGCTCGTCCGGCAGGGACTCCAGGGGGGCGGCAGCCTCAACTCGTGAGAGGAACGCGTCGCCGATTTCCTTCTTCAGGTCTCCCAGGAGCTCGCCGCTAACATTCAGAAGAGGCAGGATGAGAATGGTCATGGCTAAGTTGACGCTGAAAAGAGAAAAACGGTCCGCCGGGACCTCAGCTCTTGAGCCGAGTCCCGCAGGACTGGCAGAACGTGGTTCCGGGCTCGTTCTCGGTGCCGCAGGCGGGGCACTTTATCTTGGAGCCGGCCGCCTTTTTTGGCGAGCTCTCTCCGGACGAGCTCATCGTTGTGCGGTCTCCCTGGGTCACCACCGGAGCAGTGGCTGGCGCGGGCGCCTGCACAACGGTCGTCGAAGACGCCGGTGCGGATTTCTCCGCCGCCGGGGATGCCAGTATGGCCGACATTATGGCCCCCATGACTCCTCCAAGTACTCCGACGACTGCAGGTATTATCAGCAAAACTCCGAACAGGGGCAGGACCATGTTGGCGTTCAGCCCCCCTATCATGGCGCCGAATCCCATGGCCATCAGATAAACGAAGAACAGCACGAGAGAGATGTAATAGCCCATCAGAACCGACGAGAATCCGGAGATGAATCCCCTCCCGGGGGAGCCTCTCGCTATGGCCCCGCTCAATGCGCCCACTATGAGCGGCGATATTGCCGCCATCAGTATTCCCGCTACGCTAAGCGTCAGTCCGGTGCCGAAAAGCGGGCCCATTCCTATCATGACCGAGCCGGCCAGCAGGCCCAGGACCATGAAGTCTCCGGCCCCCGGGGCTCCGGGGGGAGCGAACATGCTGAGAGACTGCATAGCGCCCATCATTGTGCCGCAGTTCACGCCGCCCATCATGCCCAAGTCGATGCAGAACGGGGTGAACAGCCCCAAAACGGAGTTGAGTATCATGAACAGCAAAAAACCCAAAAGCAGCGCCAGCCCCATAGACCCTTCCTTGTATGCCATCTTCATCTGGTTTGATTGTTCGGTTGGTTAACGGTTAAATAATGGCTAACCGAATAAAAATGCGGCTACCGCCCTGTGAGCGCGGGGGAGCGGAGGTCGAAAGAGTTTTTAGCCTCGAAAGGTCAAATAGGCGAGATGTTCGGAAGGGTCGGCAAAGAGGAGCACGAGAAGGTGGTTAAGGCGAACAGCCGGCTGAGGGCCAGGATAGAGAAGCTGCGGCTGGAGAATGCTCTGCTGAAGGACCAGATTCGGGTCTTGAAGAGCCTCCCCCCAGAGATGTCCTCGGTCTATGTGCTCGTGCAGTCGAAGATGAGCACGACGGTGGAGAACCTCAGGAAGGACCCGCAGATAGCGGCCATGGGCGAGGAAAAACTGGGAGAAGCGCTCAAAAAACTTGTCGAGTCGGGGCTGGTGGAGGAAAGGAAGAAGGGTGGCGAGCTCCACTACTCGGTCAAAACCCCGACCCTGTCCTGATTGGTTTTTTCAAACCAGATGGCTCCAATCCCCCGCCTCACAGACCCTCGCAGACTCGGAGCACGTCGGAGAACAGCGCGCTCTGGGTCTCCCGGCCGCCGGCGCCGCGCCCGATTATCGTAACGTCCCGGCCGACGTCCGTCATGAACATCACCGCGTTCAGGTTGCTCTCTATGTTCAGGGGATGGTCCTCGGGAACCAGCTTGGGGCTCACCGACAGGCGGTCCTTGCGTATCTCCGCGATGAGCTTTATCACCCGGCCGTTCTTCTTGGCCAGCTGGACGGCCTCTCTAGTAACGCCCATTATCCCCGTGATGTCGACGTCGGAGAACTTCTTTCGCATGCCCATTATGTCGTTGGCCAGTATGGCCGCCTTTGCCGCCGCGTCTATGCCCTCGACGTCGTAGGTCGGATCCGCCTCGGCGTAGCCCAGCTCCTGAGCCTCCCTGAGGGCGGTTTCCAGGTCCATGCCACCCTTCGACATCTTGGTTAGAATGTAATTGGTCGTGCCGTTTAGTATGCCCTCCATGCTCTCCACCTCGTCCGCCTGCAGGCACTCACGCGCAAGATTCATCAGGGGCATGCCCCCGCCCGCGGCCGCCTCGTAGAGCAGCTGGAGTCCCTTTTTAGAGGCCAGCTTCTTAAGCTCCGAGAAGCGATGCGCCACCGCGCATTTGTCCGAGCTGACCGTGTGCAGACCACTCCTGAGGGCCGCCCCTATCAAGCCTGCTCCGGGTTTTCCTGTCTTGATGTCGCTGGGAACCGCCTCCACGGCTATGTCGGCATCCGCCGAGTCCATCATCTTCTCCGGGGAAATCCGCTTCCACTGGGGCAGGGAATCCAGCCACTCGCCCCTCTCCCTCGCCTCAAGGGCGCTCTTGATGTCCACGCCCTTCTGGTCCACTAGGCAGCCGTCGCGCTCGCCCACTCCGACGACCAGTAGCTCGACGCCATGCTTTTTCCTTATGCTGTCCGATTTCTCAAGCAGAACCCTGGCAAAGCCCCTCCCTATGACGCCGAATCCGAGTAGAAGAAGTCTTGCAGTCTTCATGTTTTTCACGTCCGTATCTTGCTTATCAAGAGCAGGTCCTTCTTTCTGGCTATGGTTTCGAGGTTCTTCATAGCCGCGTCAAGCGCCTTGGGGCTCTTGGCCCCTATCTCGGCGAACGCAGATGAAGGAGCCTTGAGGCTCTTGAGGCTAATGTCCAGGGACTTTATCATCACGTCCTTGTCGCAAACCTCGTATATCGTGTCGCGTATGTCGGTGTCTATGACATGCCCTACCAGTATGAACTCCTGAGTGACCTGGGATTCCTCGGCGCCTCCGATGGCCTTCTCGGTCACCTCGATGCCCTCCTTCTCAAGCTCTCGCACCAGGGCCTGGAAGTCGGCGGCGGCGGCCTGGAACTGTATTAAGACCGGAACCCGGCCCTCTTTCTTCCTCTCGCGTATGTGGCTTATGGAGAAGAGGTTGCCCCTGTTCTCGGCTACGGCCTCCAGGACCTTTGAAAGCTCTCCCGGCTTGTCCTCGAGACTCAGCTCTATCTTGCAGTCTTCCATCATGACTTGAGGATCCTCAGGGCCAGATGCGCCGCGTTCTGGCCGTTGTCCACTCCGACGCAGGCCACGGGGACGCCCTTGGGCATCTGCGCGATGGAGAGGAGCGCGTCTAGTCCTCCCAGTTTGGAAGAGACCGGAACGCCGATGACCGGCTTCTCCGTCTTAGAAGCAGTTACGCCGGGAAGCGCGGCCGAGAGCCCGGCCACGCAGATGAGCACGTCCGCATCGCTGCTTTTGATAATCGCATCGAGCCGGTCCGGCTCGCGATGGGCCGAGCAGTACTCTACTTCGTATTCCTCGCCTGCGTCCTTCAGGACGCCCTCCGCCTTCTTCACTATGGCCTCGTCTGACTTGGAGCCCGCCAGTATCAGAATCATGGGTTATTTTTGCCTTAGTGTCATAAAAATAGGCTATGGAGGCTCTAAAAGCGAAGGTGGAGGCCTATCTGAGGAGGGCCGAGCCCCTTTTCTCCGGCTTGAAGAAGAGGGAGGGGCCTGGAGCTGAAAAGCTCTACGATAGCGCGGTGAGGTATTATTCCGACGCGAAGCACTTCTATGAGAAGGGCGAATACGTCAACGCCCTGGCCGCGCTGGAATACGCTGAGGGATGGATGGACGCCGGGAAGGAGGCCGGGCTGCTGGAGTGATGCGCAATGCCTCACTCCCCCACTAAATTCTCCAAACCCTCGCTCGCAAGCACGCTGTCTATGAACTCCTTCTTGGGCGGCTTTATGCGATATTTCTTGAAGATCTCTTCCTTGCTCAGACCTGACTTCTGCAGCTCCTGGCCTATCTGCTCGTCCTGGGCCTTCAGCTTCTGGATGCTCTCGCGTATCTTCTTCTTCAGGAGCTCCTTGTCGCCGGTCTTCTTGGCCGCCTGCACCTCCGACTTCAAGGCCGCCACCATCCGCTTCTGCATGTCCATGCGCTGGTCCAGGAGGCTCCTGACCCGCTCGTCAATCAGCTCCTCCGCCTCAGCCTTGGTTATGCCCCCCGCCTCCTCCACCTTCTCGTTCACCTTGGCCAGCAGCTGCAGGGACTCCCCCGTCAGCTTCAGAGGTATGGAGATCGGCTTCTTGCCGGTCCGGTATATCACCAGCTTCATATTGAGCGACAGCAGGAATCGGGCGATGTAAAAGGCCCCCACCACGGCCCCTATAAGCGCCAGAAAGGAGCCTGCGGCCGAGGCGCTGACGGAAGAGACGGAGGGAAGGACCTGAGCCAGCTCCTTCAGAAGCAGACCCAGTATGTCTATGGCTGGCTGGGCGTA
>CAZTIX010000006.1:0-11621 GCA_964613935.1 uncultured archaeon | reverse complement strand
ACCCAAATTTTTCTTCCACTTCGTTCCAGAAAAACTTCGTATATCCCTGACGTTAAGTGAAATACTACTTCAATAATTTAATACGGATTTGCTATAATCGCCAAGAACTAAAAGATCGACGCTCTCGAGCCTTAGTAGGATACTTAGCATACACTGCTCCGCGCCTCTAGAATCACAACACGTTGGTAGGTCGGTTACGCTACATCGGCGTAGACTCACGGACAAGTGTAGCGTAACTGTCTGTGCGCATGTAGCGTAACTTTAACTGTTCGTTTAGGTTTCTCTGAATGGCTCAAAAAGCCATTTTTAAGCCTATAAACTGAATTATATTGGGTTACATGTAACATCCATTCGGAATGGATCCTACTGCATAAGCGGTAGGGCTTGACTAGTACGAAGGGTCTTGTAACCTCTTCAT
Source organism: uncultured archaeon (assembly GCA_964613935.1). Taxonomy (GTDB): domain Archaea; phylum Altiarchaeota; class Altiarchaeia; order JAFGQM01; family JAFGQM01; genus CAZQBY01. The sequence continues at coordinate 11,203 of CAZTIX010000006.1, read as the reverse complement.
TTTTCTGTTATCCCGAACCCAAACACTTTTTTGCTCTCCTTGAACATATCATCCCAGCAGGTTTCTCCCTTTTCGAACTTGTCGAAGAGTGCTCCGCTGAAAAGGTCGGCCGCCTGCAGCCCTTCCGAGAGGCAGGAGTCCTTATGGGCTATTTTGATGAGTATGTTCTCCGGGTTCTTCGCTTCTTCCTGATAGGTCTTCTCGTCTATTTTTGAGAAGAACATGTTGCCTTTAAGGTGTTTGACCTTTTTGCCCTCGGCAGTCAGGCCGTCGACCGCGTCTAAGGAATATTTCTTTAGCATGAATCGGTTGACTTCCGTTTTGTTAAAGAAGTCCATGTCCGCAAGGATCTTTTCAGGCGTGCGCTTGTTGGATTGGTGGATTATGTGCATGAAAAGCTGGCCGAGTATCATCTTCTTGACGTCCGGGTTTATCTTCGTGCCGTCTTTCTTGAAGACAAGGAAGTAGACTCTTAGCCTCAGTCCGAGAAAGTTTTCAAGGGTTCGTTTAAGGAGAGGCTTGTCGGGGAATCCATAGTATTTCAGCTCGCCGCCGTGTTGGGCCAGCCATTTCGAGCCCTTTGAGGAATCGAGTAGCCTTTGTTTTGTGGTTCGTATTACTTTTGATAGTCTTTTGTTCTCGGAGGTGCAGACCAATGTCAGGACTAAGTTCTTGCTGCCTTTTTTCCCAAGATCCCCGCTTTCATCAAGAAAGGCAAATTCCATTGCTCTAGATTTGAGCGTATGAACTGAAAAATAGTAGGGGGCGGACTAAGGGAGGTTAGGCTTGGACTGGTCCAAGATACGTTCCGATTACTTTACGTTTTGGTTCAAGTCCCTTATTTTCGGTCATCTTTTCAGTCCTTGAAACAGGACTGAAGACACGAGACTGCAGACCCATCTTGCCTCCTTAAGACAAGACTCGAGACTGCAAACTCGAGACTTCAACCATAAGGGTGAACGCCGAGGATGGGATTTGAGGTCTCCTGTCTTGAGTTTTGTGTCTTGTATGGACGTGAACTATAAAGTCTACTGTCGTCTGTTTTCAGTTTACGTTCCGAATATCTAGAGGACGACTAGTTAAAAATGCGGTTACGCTACGGCATGATAGTAACGATAGTAACGAGGGAATGTTACAATATTAAAGTGAATTTATTCTGTCTCCTGTTAATTATATATGACTGACGTGCACACAAAGGAACAGAGAAGCTTCAACATGTCGCGGATAAGGGGGAAAAATACCTCTCCCGAAATAAAGCTGAGAGAAGCTCTGCATGCAAATGGGATGAGAGGGTATCGTCTACATTATAAACTTCTGGGAAAGCCCGATATAGTATTTACGAAAGCGCGTCTGGTTATATTTATAGACGGTTGTTTTTGGCATAAATGTCCCAAATGTTTTGTAAAGCCCCGGACTAGGGTTAAATTCTGGGAAGAAAAGATTAACAGTAATGTGAAAAGAGACTGTGAGATTACGGAAGGTCTTACTGAAGATGGATGGGTAGTCATAAGGATATGGGAACATGAGGTCGGGGAGAACCTTCTGGAGATTGTTGACAAGATAGAGGGAATTATACGCACTCGGGAACGCTGAGTTTGCTTTGTATGGTGTAAGGTATTCTTCGTCGGGGTTTTTCGGTAAGAGTCTTCACAACCTCTTTGGCAAGAAGCTCTATTACTGGTACTGGTACTGCATTTCCGAATTGTTTGTAAGCCTGAGTATCAGATACAGGTATCTTAAATGAATCCGGGAATCCCTGCAGCCGGGCGCACTCACGAGGAGTCAGCTTTCGGGGACGTTTACCTTTTTGCGGAATAAGAATCTCGCTTCCGTCTTTATAATATCTTGCCGAGAGAGTCCTTGAATAGCTATCAAGGTCAACAAGACCATAACCAAAACCATTGCCTTTCTGTCTGTGCTTCTCGGCATAATCCTGAAGATACTTCCAGAGATGTTCAGTAAGTGTATATTTGGACGGGACATCCTTCTGCAGGATATCTCTGATCCGGGGGTGTTTAACGGATATTTCAGGAAAGCGAAAGTCAAGACTCCGGTCTTTAAAGCCTATTAGGAAGATACGTTCCCTGTTTTGAGGCACAAAGTTCTTCGCGTTTACGACTCTAAAATAAACAGAGTAACCAAGCTCCTCAAGAGCGCCTCGGATTATACTGAATGTTCTACCTTTGTCATGGCTCTGGAGATTTTTTACATTTTCAAGAAAGAATGCCGCTGGTTTTTTGTCCCTTAGAATCCTTACAATTTCATAAAAGAGCGTTCCCTGTGTTTTATCCTCAAACCCGTGAGGGCGTTTCAGACTGTTCTTCTTTGAGACTCCTGCTATCGAGAACGGCTGACATGGAAAACCACCGCACAATATATCAAAGTCGGGTATTTCAGAAGTAGGTATCTCTTTAAGGTCTGCAAGAACATACTCATCGTTACCGAAGTTCTCAGTATATGTTATGCCTGCATATTTATTTATGTCATTTGACCAGAGACACTGAGCTCCAGCTCTTTCAAAACCAATACGAATACCGCCTATTCCTGCGAACAAATCAATAAATTTCAGTTTCTCTTCCATTCCGTAGAACAATCTGCTATCACAGAAAGATTTTGTTGAGTTGTTCCCCGAACTCCTTTGCGATAACCTTCGCATCCTTTGGAAGGCTGCTTATTTTCTTCAGATTATCTTCTGTAATAACTTCTTCTGTGAAGTCTTTAAAGTAATCATAAGGTAGTATTATAGTCTGTGTACTCTGACCGCCCATGCCGGGACCTCCCGCCTGAAGATTCCATCCTGAAGTCATTATAATATCGCTTAATGTGACATATTTCCAGCCTATGAATTTGCCATCCTCATTAAGCTCCCTGATCAGATATACCGAGTTTGAGTCGTTAGGTATTCCAAGTCTGAGCATCATCATAACACGTCCGACATCAATTCCAAAGAATTTTCCGTCTCTGCGTTCTCCAGGAAACTTTTCCTTTATCTCCATGGGAAAGATATGTTTCTGTGATATGCTCACAAGGAAGGAATCCACATCATACGGGTCATTAAGTGGTTTTTTGAGAGTTCCTTTGATGAAACCTGTGTAGAAAAGCTCATTGACCAGCATCTCGGTAAGTACATCCTCGTCCAGCCTTTTTATGTCTTTCTTGACGTTTTTGTCCCATCCATGACCGTAACTTGCTCTTCCGCGATCACCACCCCAGCGTTCAAAGAACTCATGCGGATTGACAGGAGTGAACTTTCCGTTTCTGAAGGCGAAGAATTTCCATTCGAGACTATCATATTCCTTCTTTTTGATTTTTGATATGGGGAGCCTTCCTTTTGGTGCCGAAAGAAAGACGTATATCACTCCGATTCCTGCATTTTCCATAAACTCAGATACTGCGTGAAAAGGTCTGTAAAGATTCCCGAGTGCTGATTTCATATCTGTGATGGTATCACCATTCTTAATGACTTTAGGATGTATGAAGAAACAGAACCTATATTTATAAAATTCGGTATTTTTAGGTGCAAGGAGCCAACAGCCGGATAATATCTTCTCGCATCCGTCCTGACCAAAAGAATAATTGTTTATCTCATCCATAAAACGAGCCTGTGCCAATAGTCCTTTTGCCTTGTTTTTGGGCCACATGCCTTCCAGCACTTTCACGATTCCTGAAGTTTTTGCCATTTGATTTAAATTGCAGGTCAGACGTATAAAATAGCCAGAAGATTAATTCACCCTCACAACCAAAAACCCGGATGATGAATTTGCGCTGACTTTATTCAGACTTATCTTCTTTTTCTCGGCTCCTGAAAGAAGACCTGAGACCATCCCGCGGAATAATACAAATTTGGATTTTTCCGCAAACTTGGTCCAAGGGAAGAAAACCGAAGTCACTTCATATTTTCCCTTGGAATTCTTTGTAATGAGAATGTCGCCCCACCCACAGGAAGAGAGATACTCTGGGATAAATGTATAACTGTTTTTCCCTTGGGCCTCACTTATTGCTTTCCCATGCCTGAATGCGCAGTCGAATAAAATCTCTTCCGCACCCTTGAGCTTCGTCAAGTCAGATTCGATTAGATATAAAAGGGATGTATCCAGTATAAAATATCGTTGATTCTTATTCATCAGCATGCCACCAGAATACTCAAAAAATTTGATATCCAACATGTCCTGAAGTGAGTTATGAGAATACTGCGATTCATGTATTCCATTCAATATCTCATATTTAGGATTCACTTCCAGACCCGACAAATTAGTTTCCTTCATAGGTTTAAGTCCTCTGTTTTTTAAAGCTTCATATGGGGCACACACAAGATTACACTTAGAGTCTCCACGACCTTGGCACTTTGTTTGAATGGCCTCAATTGAGTTATCCCCCAACACATATGACCACACGCCCGCTATCCCGCCTTCGGTAAGTATTCTTCCTTTGCCGTTCTTTCTACAAACTACGAAGCCATCAAGAAACAAATCGAATTCATTGTCTTCCAACTTTAGATCGGATTTCAGTTTGTGCGCGTACGTGCATTCTATAAATTTAACAAAAAAATCAGACAGTCTCTTGAACTCTTTTTTGGATATTTCGCTCTTCAGCGGTGGCCTGAGTTCATGGCACATACGATATCCAAACCTTTTGCCCAATGAATAAAGAGTCTGCTCGCCTTTCCGACCATATCTAGTAGATATCTCATTTTCCAGATCAATGAGAAGAGATTCTGGAAAAACCGCCTGTCTTATTTGGTATTGGCCCTTGCTAAACGGCTTCATTAAAACGAATCCAGGATTATCAATAATCTCATGTCGGGGGATTATTACGTTTTTTATGAACCATGAGGTTATTCTATCGACCATTTTTAGCTACAGTTATGTTGCCTCTGAAACTCACCCTTTCTATGTCAAACTTATCGGAAAGCATAGTTATAAATTCATCTTTTACGGGAAAGCCCTTATGGCTTGGGACAACATGGAGAAGCCAGTCCGAAAAGACCTTGTTGAATCTGGACTGATTGACAAGCTGGAAGACCACCAGAGTAGCATCCGGCTTCATCACGGATTTTATTTTATCGAATACCATAACTCTTTTTTCAGGAGGAATGTGGTTTATGACCAGAGATATGAATACTGCATCAAAACTGTGCCCTCTGGGAAAATCTTCCAGAAGATTATGTCGTACCAGTTGAACTTTTTTCGCATTTTCCCGTTGGATATCCGAGTTTGCTTTTTTGACGAACTTTCCTATGCGCTCTTTGTTACGTTCCAGCATCTTGGAGCTATAATCAAAACCTGTAAGCTCTATATTCTCGTCACTTTTTGATAATATATCTACCAACGCTATCCCGCTTCCCGATCCTATGTCCGCTACATGAGCACCTTCATTAAGATTCTTAGTCAGTTCACTTATTGCCAGCTGCCTCATGGCATAGAGAGGCCCTTCCAGAATGGAGTCCCATAGTTTTAGTGAGTTATCGTCATCAAATCCAGTATCAACATGGTCCGACCCTTCCAGTAAACAGGGTTTCGCCCGTTCGTATAAGAAATGGGACCACTCAACAGCGCTGGGATAATGTGATGCAATATAATCGTATTCGTTCTGTGAAAATTTTGGTTCTTTATGGAAACTATACTTCTCGTTTTCAAATCTGAGGACATTGCGACCGACTAGTGTGTCAAGCAGCGATTCCAGCATTATTCCGTTCTTTATTCCCCCCTTATCTGCAATTTCATCCAACGTCTGTGGCTTTTTGAGGATTGATGCGGCTGAAGTTTCTTCCAGCAGTTTCCAGGCATAATGCGCATAAAGATTGGTGGAATATTTAAAAACCTTTATGTCTTTCCGCAATCGCGGATTTGTGGCGTAGCGCCAGAACAAGTTGAGTAGACCGAACATCTTAATCACATAATTAATTCCTGAGACAATATAAAGCACATATTAATTTGCATAACTCCGGGGAACGTAATTGTATGTGAAATTCAACACTACTGAAAGGTAAAGGACATCACTGAAAACGGGGGAAATTCCAAGAATATTCAGGACGTAATTCATAAGGAAGAAGGTAGTTGTCAGTACGTATAATTTATGCATGTTAAATGCGTTGTTTCTAGTCAAAATCATTATAGTAAGTAGTATGTACAGCGGGAAGGTCAATATAGGATCCAAAAATAACAGGACAGTCAGCAGAAGCATTAGAGAAGAAACAATCAGCGAAGGCATCTTTCCGAAATGTTTGGTAAAGGTGTGTCTGTCAACAGCGTAATCCCGGATATCCCCCACGAGATTTCTTGATGAACTTAATAAAAAGATGCCAAACAATAACGGCATGTGTATGCCTATTACGGGTTCGAGAAGATTAAAACCATGTAATGAGATTATAGTCAGAAAAGCCAGTACTGTAAAAAGACCGCGGGACAGAAAACTGAAGGTGCCGAGGTACCTGTTTGAGTTCTTACGCGAGTATAAATAGAGTACCGCCAGTGCAAATGGCAGGAAAATCAAACTCAACGGATTTATAATCGAAATCAGAACTGTGGGTATTAACAAGAAAATAATGCTAAGGTAAACGGGCACATGTATCCTCTTTTTCCGGTTTTCAGTCAGGTAAAGGAAGGATATCCAGAACATCAGGGGTATCAGGATATCCAAGAATAGCCACACATTGGGGATTAGTTGACCTACCGCTATAATGTTTGCCAGCAATCCCACCAATGCCAAATCCACCAGGGAGTAGGGCCTAGTTATGAGGAGGCAGTCTTTGAACATCTAAATATACCTCCGAGTTTACTGGAGCTTGAGTCCTTTTTTGGTGAATTCTATCCTTTTGATAGAGCCGTCTATTTTGGTCCAGCGAGCCTTGACTATCTGCAGGGTTCTTTCAAGAACATCTCCAAGGGGCGCGCAGCCAAAAACAGGTGTACATCAACTAAAAAGGCGACCGTCCCCTCAGTTTTTTCAGCTTCAGAGATTTCACTGGTAACCAAAGCGGTGACTTCCTTTTTCTTAAGGCCGTCAATAAGCTGTTTTATCAGTAGGCGCGCCCTCAAACCATCATCTATCAGCAGAGAGCTCATAGAATCTATTACAACAAATTTGCTCTTTATCTTCTCGATCATAAGGCTTATAAGATCTGTGGGGTCTTTTGGTTTTTTGCCAAGCATCGTGTCATATTTCATATCCTTGGCAGAAATGAAGGTCACTTCGGTCAAATCATAACCAAATAGTTCTGCCTGCTTTTTTATGTCTTCGGGTTTCTGCTCAAAGCAGAAAAAGATAGGTTTGTGACCCAGTTTCAAGAGTGCTGCACACCATTGAATTGTCGCTATCGTTTTTCCCGTACCGGAGTTGCCGGCAAGCAATGCTACTGAATTTGCCGGAAACCCGCCTTCCATAAATTTATCAAGCCCTGGAATTCCTGTTGGAATTCTCTCTATAGTAGTTGCCATTTGAATTCACCTAAATTTAAGTGTAATATAATACATCCAGCCTTAAAAAGCGCATTTATATGGGTGAGAGCATAATAGTCATGTCGGTTTGTCCAAGACCGACACCAGTTGAAATTCGGGGGCCACAATGTGGCCCCTTCAAACAAAAAGGTCGGCGCTAACTCATTATGAATTGAATTCTTAGCTTACCCGGCGCGCGCCTCTGAGATGGCAAATCGTTGTTGGGTGGGTTTTGTGGGGGCGGTGTAGCGTAACTGACTGCGTGCGAATAGTAACGCGAAAGTGTTACTGAATTTTGGAGTAAAATAAGCCGACTCTCACAGGTTACGCTACAGGTAAGAAAGTAAGAAGGGGTAGGGGCGGACTAAGGGAGATTAGGCATAAACTGGCCCGACATAGGTTCCGATTACTTTGTCTCCTGTCCTTACTGACTTATACCAATACAGGTTTCCTTTGATCAGTCTTTGGTACATCTTTACACCTCCTTTGCTACTGCCTTGCGAAGATTGAAGAGCATCATCCTAGTGATCTTAAGCCGGTTGACGAAGTCCCTAAACTTCTCGCTGTCGAGCAAACTGACATCCTTGCAGAAGTTCAGCCAGAATTCAGTTTCATTAGCCTCGACCAGACATGTTACAACCTTCTGCTTCTGCGAGTTCTTGTTGTCGAACGCTGACATCTCGGCCAGATTCGAACAGATCGCTGTCGTTGACCCGAACAACTGTTCCTTAAGACGGAAGTTCCCCTTCACATCCTTGAGTTCATTGTAGACATCCTTCGAGAGGTTGTAGGCCTCCTGATAGACGTTCAGTTTTTTGAAATCTTGCATCTTTTTCACCTGTAAAAGTTGCAGCAAGGGGCTATAAAAGCTAACGGAGGTCCGTGAGCAGTGAGCAGTGGGGTTGTGACCAAAACTGTCTTGGGTCTTGGGGTTTCTGTCTTGTTTTGAGGCTTGAGATTGGAGTGTAACCTGACAAATTTGACCCCCCTGAAATCGCTATCGTGAGGATGGCTCACAATGCGTCTGACGGGCGAATAATCCACTGCTCACTGTAGCGTAATTTTTGAGCAGTGAAATGAGCAGTGGCGACTGATTCATGTTTTTGTAGCGTAAAAGTTACGCTACAACGGCAAAAACATATTAAATTAACCTTTCAGAAATTTATCCTCAAGCTTTTTGGCGCGCTTAATGCCATCATCTGTCAGGTAGATGGATTTCGCACCCGTTGATCCCGAGATTAAACCGTCCTCTTGTAGTTTGTCAATGACTTCAAATAGTATTCCTTTCCAAGCGCGGCGGACTTTTACATCTTCGGCAGGAGTCTTGATTTTCTCTTCCCAGGAAGACAAGTAGAGAACGAGAAGGCTAAGATCTTCTAGCTCCTGATCAGCTTTGGCCATATTATTATTGTCGGTTGTAGCGTAAAAATCCGTGCGCTTTTGTTACGCTACAAAACCGGAAAGTTAGTGAGCCCGACAACCGCACCTGTAGCGTAACCACACCACTTGAATTGTCTTAGAGGCCAACCCGTATTTGGGATCTTAATTCCATCCAATCGAAGCGGCCGACCTTCCAGTTTCCTCTAGCAAAGTGCCTTCATTTTCCTGTAAAACATGTAGAAGTCCTTAATTTCATCCAACGAAACATTTTCATCCAAGTCGGTCTTTGAATCTTTAGTTTCATAGATATCCAGTATCGCCTTATCCACATCCTGCGCGCTGAGATGGATGTAAACTCGAGGCATATCACTTGCGGCGCCCCAGCCCATGAATGCGCGCAGCTGGGATTCCTTAAGCTTCTGTGCCAGCTCGGATGCGCGCGAGTGCCTGAACAAGTGGGGATATACCTTTTTCCTTATACCCGCTAATCTCGCTGTCTTTTTCAGGAACTTCATAGTGGCAGGGTACTTCGAAGGCTCGTTTCCGTCAGGTCCGGGCCAGAGGAACCTTTTATCAATCTCCTTAAGCCACCTCCTTAGATACCCGGCGCTCTCCACCAGTCTGATTCTCCTCTTCCCAGTCTTCCCTTCCAGATCGACAAGAACACCATGCCTGTCAAAGCATAGGTCGCGGATCTCGATGTTCAGGATTTCCCCTATGCGAGCTCCCGACTCATAGAGCATCATGATAAATGCCCTGCCGCGCACGGTCGAACAGGCTTCCAGAAGCCTCTTCAGGTCTTCACGGGTGATCAGATCCGATGAACTTACCTTAATACCTGAGACGACTGGTGGCTTAACGCCTTCTAACAATTTCTCTTTCCCTAAGAAAAGCAGGAACTTCTTGAGACAATAGAAGAGCAGCTGCCTCGTGCCGGGCATGGTCTCGCTTATGTCCCTGAGAAATGCGTCCACATGCTTTTTGTTCAGCTGGCTTAGGTCGCAGTCAAGCCTCTGGAGCGTGCGCATGTAGTTTATGCGCCTCACGAGGCTTATTCCCTCGAACTGCATCCGCTTGAGGAAGTCATCTATGATTCTCTTATTCTTCCTTGTCTGACCGCCTACAAGACGCGCATAGCCTCTTTCATAGCTGCGCGCCATGTCGTATATCCTGTTGTTGTCCCACTCTGAGTTGGAAGTTGCTTTGGGCAACTTCCCGTTTGGTTCAAATCTGCGTTTTGTCTTCATGTTTTCCTTCCCTGGAACAGGACCGAAAACCGACGACTGTAGACTCATCCCGCGTCCCTCAGACAAGACCCGAGACTGTCAACCGCAGACTTCAACCGTAAGGTTGAACGCCGAGGATGGGATTTGAACCCATACGGGCGCGAAGCCCACTGGATCTCAAGTCCAGCGCATTAGCCAGATTCTGCCACCTCGGCGTGAGGTGTTCTCTCTGCTTATGAACGCCGGGGGTTGCGAGCAGATGCGCTAGGCGTCCGCGAGCACTGACCTCGGCGTGAGGTGTTCTCTCTGCTTATGAACGCCGGGGGTTGCGAGCAGATGCGCTAGGCGTCCGCGAGCACTGACCTCGGCAAGAGAGTACGCAGAGAGGAATTATTAGAAAAAGGGATAAGAAAAGGGGAAGAAGTAAGAAAAAGGGGGAGGGCGCCTATGCCCTTGGCTGCTGCGGATTCTGCGGAGGCGCCTGGGCTGGCTGCTGGGGGGCCGGGGGCTGCCCGCCGCCCCTCTTCTTGAGCAGGGCTATCGCGGCCAGCGCGATTATCCCGGCTATCACGACTATGGCCAGAATCAGGAGCAGGTTCTGGTCCGGTCCGTCATCCTGCGCTCCCGGCTGGGAGGGCTGCTGAGGCCCCGGTCCAGGACCTGACGGCTGCTCCGACGCTTGTCCTCCCGGAACGCAGCAGACCTCTACTGTCCCGCCGACCACTCCCGGCAGCGACGGCCTGCAGATTCCGTCTATGACCTCGCCCTCGTCGCAGACGTCCATGTACTCCGGCTCGCAGCCGACGCACTGCTCGACGCAGGTGCCGCCCTTGCTCAAGCAGGCCTGCCTGCGGTTCGCGACGTTCTGGTTCCAGACCGTTTCGTTTATTTCGGGCGACTCTCCATCGGCGTCATCGGTCTCGCCGGCTCCGTCTTCGCCGTCCGCCTCGTCCTCATCGGCCGGCTCCTCGGCGCACCCCTCGTCCGTCTCTCCGTCGCAATCGTTGTCGATGCCGTCGCCGGTTCCGTCGGCGGCGCAGCGCTCCACGGCGTCCTTGCATACGCAGTTTCCGGTGGAGGCGTCGCACATCTCGTTCGATTCGCATTCCACTCCGCAGCAGGGGTTGTTCTGGACGCACTCGCTCCATTCCCCGCCGGCGC
>CAZTIX010000005.1:0-11814 GCA_964613935.1 uncultured archaeon | reverse complement strand
TTGACCTGCTCGACGACCTCCCTGGCCAGCTCCATCCGCCGCTCCAGCTCTTTGTCCGGCTCGGCCTTCAGCTCGGGCCAGCCGCCGAGGAAGACGCTATCTTCGCCGGTGAGGTCGCGGTGGATGTGCTCGCATACGAAGGGGGCGAAGGGAGCCATCATCTTGGACAGCTCCGCCACCGCCATGTAGAGCACGGTTATGGCCGCTTCCTTGTCTTTGCCCTCGGCCGTGACCCATGCCCGGTCGCGAATTATCTTGATGTACCAGCGCGACAGGTCGTTCATGACGAACCCGTCCAGGGCCTTCACGCACTCGTAGGGCCTGAACCCCTCGAGCTTCTCGGTCAGCTCCCTGTTCAGGCTGGCCAGCCGGGAGAGGAGCCAGGCGTCCTCGACCCGCAGATGCTCTTCGTATTCGGAAATGTCGGCCTTCTTCGGGTCGAAGCCCTGCATGTAGGTCTTGAGGAACTGATAGCAGTTCCACAGCGTGTTGAACAGCCGGAAGGTTATCCGCATGCTCTCGGGGTCGAACTTGAGCTTCTCCCAGACCTCCGTCTCCTCCAGCAGGTAGAAGCGGGTTATGTCCGCGCCGTATTTGTCGATCATCTCCTGCGGGGCTATTACGTTGCCCAGCGACTTGCTCATCTTGTCGCCGTTCTTGTCCAGGACCCACTCGTTCATGAGGACGTTGCGGTAGGGGGTTTGCCCGAACATTATGACGCCCTCCGCCATTAGGGTGTAGAACCACCCCCTGGTCTGGTCCAGCCCCTCCGTCACGAAGTCTATGGGGAACATCTCCTCGAAGCGCTCCCTGTCCTTGGGGTAGTTCAGGGAAGCCCAGGTGGCCGCTCCGGACTCGAACCAGATGTCGGTTATATCCGGCACCCGACTCATCTCCTTGCCGCACTTGGGGCATTTGAGCCTGATTTTATCTACGTAGGGGACGTGCAGGTCCGGCTCGCCTTTGGGTAGCTTAATGGCCTTCTCCTTCAGCTCATCCCAGCTTCCCACGACCTCGTAGTTGCCGCACTCGCACTCCCAGACGGGCAGGGGTATGCCCCAGTAGCGCTGCCTGGAGACGCACCAGTCGCGGGCCTCCCCTATCCAGTTGCTGAAGCGCTTCTCTCCGGCCCATTCGGGCATCCAGTTGACCTTCCCGTTCTCCCTCTTCAGCTCGCCCCTCACCTTGCCGATGTCCACGAACCATTGCGGCGAGGCTCGGTAGATGATGGGGGTCTTGCACCTCCAGCAGTGGGCGTAGCGGTGGGTTATCCTCTTCTCGGCCGCAAGAAGCCCGCGCGACTTGAGGCTGTCCACGACCATCCGGTCCGCTTTCTTGACGTGCACGCCCTTGAGGCTGCCGCCCTTGGCGGTGTACTTGCCGCCCTCATCAACCGGCGAGAACGGCGGCAATCCGTGCTTCATGCCAATCGAATAGTCGTCCTGCCCGTGGCCGGGAGCGGTGTGGACGCAGCCGGTCCCGTCCTCCAGCGTGACGAAGTCTCCGACCAGGACCGTGTGCGCCTTGGAGTTCTCGGTTTCCAGTTTTGCGTTCTCGGGGACAGATTCTTTCAGGACGAACTCATACTTCAGCCCCTCCAGCTTCTTGCCCGGGACTCCCCCGCCTTCTATCTCGTAATCCTCTATCCCGCAGTCCTCCATTACCGCCTCCGCGCGCTCCCTGGCCATCAGCCACTTCTCGCCGCCCGCCCTGACGTAGACATATTCGTATTTTGGGTTCACGGTCACCGCCAGGTTTGCGGGGAGGGTCCATGGCGTGGTGGTCCAAATCAGTATGAACTCGTTCTCCTTGCCCGCAATCGGGAACTTGACGTAGATGGAATAGTCCGACACGTCGCGGTACTCGTCCGTGGCCTCGTAGCCCGCCAGCGCGGTCTCGCAGCGAGGGCACCAGGCCGTGGTGGCCCTGCCGCGGTAGAGGAGCCCCTTCTCCTCGCACTTCTTGAAGAACCGCCATGAGGAGGATATGTAGCTGTTGTCCAGGGTCTTGTACGGATTGTCGAAATCCCAGTGTAGCCCGAAGCGCTTGTAGAAGTCGTTGAAGACGTCCACGAAGCGCAGCGCCCTCTCCCGGCACTTGCCGATGAACTTCTCCGGCCCGAACTTCTCAATGTCCTCCCTTCTCTTGAGCCCGAGCTCCTCCTCCACCTTGACCTCGATGGGCAGTCCGTGGCAGTCGTAGCCCGGCCGGAGGTTGACGTCGTATCCTCTCATGACCCTGTATTTCAGCAGCGGGTCCCTTATCGCGCGCGTCCGGGCGTGGCCCATGTGGGGGCGGCCGTTGACGTAGGGCGGGCCGTCCAGATAGAAGAACTTCTCGCCGTTCTTGTTGGCCTCCTTTATCCTCTGGAAAAGATTAATCCTGTCCCAGTGCTCCAGAATCTCCTTTTCCAGCTCGAGGGGTTTGAAAGGTTGCATAAGTGGAGAGACCTCTAGTCAGAATTTCGCTTTGCGAAATTCCTTTCTTTTTGTCCACGTTTTCTTTTTGTAAAAGAAAAGGTGGGCCTAATGGGATTTGAACCCATGACTTCTGGCTAGCTTAGAGCCTTCGGATTCCCGTCGGGATTCCTCAGCAAGGATGCGCGCGGCATCCAAGCCCGTATAAGACCAGCGCTCTAACCAAGCTGAGCTATAGGCCCAGACGTCTTGGCGAGTTCGTCGCAGACTCGACGTCTGAGAAGGGACGAGCTTTGCCAGAGTATGCGGCTCGTCGGCCCGTCAGAAGCGAGTCTGCGTGGGTTATTTTGACAGTGATTTAATTAAAACTGTGATTACACCTTCTCCCACTTCCCCAGCTCGAGGATTCTCCCCAGGGTGCTGCCCTCGTCTATCTCCTTCCTGACCCGGTCCTCCTTCTCCTTGACGTATAGCGCGCGCTTGGCAATCTCGTAGGCGCGCTTCTTGGGCAGGACCACCACGCCGTCCTCGTCAGCCAGGACGTAGTCGCCCGGCTCCACCTCCTGCCCGCCGCACCTTATGGGTGTCTTGAGCTCTCCCATGCCCTTGGGCTCTCCGGCGGCCGGGCTTATGCAGCGCGCGAACACGGGGAAGTCCATATCCCTTATCTCCCTTATGTCGCGCACCCCGCCGTCTATTACCAAACCCGCGATGCCCTTGGAGAGCGCGCTCCTGGTTGCCAGCTCGCCCCAGAGGGCGACTTGCGACTCGTGTGCGTCTATGACGATGACGTCCCCCTCCTCCGCGGAGTCTATGGACTGGACGGTCTTGGACCAGTCGCCCGGATAGGCCCTGACGGTGAAGGCCTTGCCGTAGAACTTCCTGCTGAACGAGACGGGCCGCAGGCCGCGCATCTCGCCCTTGCGGTGCATGGCGTCGCTCAGGTTGGACGCGGACACCTGCCCGAGAATCTCCCCGATGCTCTTAGCGGGGGTTTTTTTTACGCCGCCCTTCGCCCTCCGGGCCCTCGAGCCCTTCTTGAGCCGGGCGAACCTCCCGGCCATCTTGCCCGCGTCGGGCGCCTTGGTTATGGCCCCGCCGACTATTAGAATCTCGGCGCCGCCTTCCACCGCCCGGGCTGCGTTCTCCGCGGTCAGCCCGCCCCCGGCCGCGACGGGGATGTCCACCGAGCCGGCCACGTTCCTGAGGTCCTCGAAGACCTCCTTGCCGAGCATCTGCTGGTCTATCCCGGTGTGGACCATGACGTAGTCGGCCCCCAGCTCCTCGACGCGCCTGGCTTGGGACTCGACTTCCCGGACGTTTAGCAGGTCAACCATCACTTCGCAGCCGAAGTTCTTGGCCGCCTCCACGGCGTGGATTATGGTCTGGTCGTCCACCGCTCCCAGGACCGTGACGACGTCCGCCCCCGCCTTGGCGGCGATCTCCGTCTCAATGTCGCCGGTGTCGGCTATCTTGAGGTCCGCCACGATTTTCTTGCCGGGAAACTCCTTCTTCAGCGCGCGCACGCAGTCCACGCCGCACGCTTTGATGAGCGGCGTCCCGGCCTCCAGCCAGTCCGCGCTGCCCTGCACCTCCCCCCCTATCTTCAGGGCGCGGTCGAGGTCCACAAAATCGAGCGCTACCTGCAGAATCATCGCTCCCAATTGACGTTACGGGCTTAAAAACGCTTTTGTTGTAAAATCGTCAATATAGGCCATGGAGTACTTCAACAGAATCATGCGTGAGAGCGTCCCCATACTCTTCCTCCTCCTTCTCGGCGAGCTCATGGCGGGCGTCATACTGAGCCACGGCGAGCTGCGGCTCTCAATGGTGCCCGGCCTGCTGATACTCCTCCCCGCCATACTCTCGCTTCGGGGCAACATATCCAGCGCGCTGGGGAGCCGGTTCGGCTCCTATCTGCACATGGGAATAGTCGAGCCGAAGATAAACTCCTCGACCCTGAGGCAGCCCGTGGTCAAGGAAAACATCTACGCCTCCATGACCCTCAACTTCATCATGTCATTCTTCCTCGGACTGTTCGCCTACCTGGTGGCGGTCCTGATGGGCATAACCGGCGCGAGCGTGCTGGTCCTGACCTTCGTGGCCGTCCTGGCCGGCTTTCTCTCGGGATTCTTCCTGGTGTTCCTCACGGTCTTCCTGGCCATATTCACCTCCTCCAAGGGCATGGACCCGGACAACGTCCTCACCCCCACCGTGGCAACCGTGGGTGACGTGTTCACGGTCCTTTTCCTCTTCCTGGTTGCCGACCTGGCCTTATTAATCTTCTAAACGACAATAAACCGCACAAACAAAGATGGAAGACGTCGAGACCATCGAGGAGATCTCCGACGAGGTCCGCGAGGAGAAGAAGACCCTCAAGGACATACTCGTGGAGATGAAAGACCTCTCGGAGGCGATGACCGACCTGGCGTATTCTTCGGTCCTGCTTAACAACCAGGAGCTGGCCGAGGAGGTCGTCGAGATGGAGGAGGAGATGGACAAGCTCCGCATAGAGGCGGAGATAAAGGCGATGCTGTCCACCAGGGACCAGGAGGACGCAGAGGACCTGGTGGCGATGCTCCACATAGCCAACGCGGCGGAGAACATATCCGACGCCGCCAAGAGCATAGTGGACGTGGTCCTCAGGGGCGAGGGGGAGCACCCCATCCTCCAGCGGATGCTCTCCGAGGCGGAGGAGACCATAGTCAAGGTGATGGTCAAGCCGAAGTCCATAATGGCGGACAAGACCCTGGCGGGACTGAAGTTGAGCACCGAGACGGGCATGTTCGTCATCGCCATAAGGCGCGGCAGTCGGTGGTATTACAGGCCGGCGAAGAACGCCAAGATAAAGAGCGGGGACGCCCTCATAGCCGTCGGGGGCAAGGACGGCGTCGAGACCCTGAAGGGATTGGCCAGCGGCTCCCTGAAAGAGATGTAGGAATCCGGATGGCGCAGTCGGCGTGCCCGGGTCCGCCCGAAGCCGGCTGTTCGAAGAAGCCAGCTTTTTAAGCCCTATTTGGTAATCTTAACATGTACGCGGCCCCCTCGGGCGACAGGGACAGAGACCAGGCCAAGCTGATAGTGAACATGGTCGTAGCCGTGTTCCTGATAATAGGCCTGCTGCTGATGTTCCAGTACTTCCATTTCCTGTACCTGCGGGAGATACCCCTCATCGGCCACTGGCTGATGGACGTCTACGAGAGGATATTCGGCGTCCCCCGGGTCCTGATACTGCACGGAGACGACTCCATCGGAGACTGGGAGGCCCTCCAGTCCGGGCTAACCGAGAGGATGATATTCTACTCCGAGGACCTCGACGCGCGCAAGTTCGGCGCCGGACTGGGCAACAAGCTGAAGGAGTACGGTCTGGTCATAGTCGAGGACGCCCGCCGGCTGGACAAGGACAAGCTCATAAATCTGGACGACTACGTCAGGGGCGGCGGAAACCTCATACTGGTCGGGGATGCGGGAACGGTCGGTTATGTGGAGCACGACGGCAACGTCATCGCGAACCAGACCGGATGGACCAGGAGGATAGTATGCATAGACGAGGCCTCACTGGACCAGTGCGACTGCGACACCGTCGCCGAGAACACCACCTGCCGCTTCCTCCCCGGAGAGGCGGAGCAGACCCAGATGGACTTCTCCGGCATTCTCGGCCTCGATTTCATAAGGAACGAAATAGGCGGCAATCCCCGGCTGGAGATAGTCGACACCAGCCACTGGACCGTGGCCGGCATAAACCGCTCCTTCAACCTGCCGAATGTCAACAGGATGGCGGTGGTGAGCAACGAGTACGACTCCGAGCTGGTGGCCAACATGAACATGACCGGCGATTTCCATCCCGCCATCATAGTCAACGACGAGCCGGGAGCCTGGGGGATGGTGGTCTACTTCGCCTATCCGCCCGAGGAGACCATGGAGATAATCATGCCGCTGGTCGAGAGGATGAGATATTGATTTATATTCGCCTAATAACCAAATTAAGAGAGCCCCGGAGGACCCGATGAAAGACCTGAACTATGTCATAGGCCGGCTGCAGGGCCTCAACGAACTGGTCAAGATACTCAAGGACTTGGTCAACAGCAAAGAAACCAAAGACTCCGAGATAATAGCCGTCGTCACAAACCACATCTCGGAGCAGCTTAACTCCGTCCTGGGGGAGTTCGACGACCTCGATGTCGAGCCCCAGCACAAGGAGGCCCTGGCGGAGATCAAAGACAAACACAAGGAGAAGCCCCCGCCCGCTTCCATGGAGGAGGCCAAGGGGGAGCAGGCCCCGTCCGGCAAGGAGCAGCCGGAGTCCAAGGGTGACGAAGCCTCGCCCTCCGGGAGCAAGGAGAACCTGGACAAGCACGAGAAGACCGTGGACGAGCTTCTCAAGGACCTGGAGAACCTGAAAAGCGGGTGAAGCGGGGGCTGCCGTGGAGAATGAGCGGCGCCGGAGGCGGAAAAACCTGATTTTTATTCTTTCAGCCATTCTTTTTACATGCCTAGTCTAGACTTGGGGACAGTCCTGACGGCCCTGGCGCCCTTCGCGGCGTTCGCCCTCATACTCGTATGGGGCGTGCGCAGGAGGAAGAACAGGAAGATGGCCATGGAGATGGCATACAACATGATAGCCCTGGAGCTCCTGCTTTTTCTGCTGCTCCCCATCTGCGAGCAGCCTTTCGACTGCGGCTGGTGGGCCTCCATACTGATTTTCATGTTCGGCGCGCTTGTGGCCTTCTACTACCATCACCTCTCCAGAGACGCCCGGCACGTCATGCGCCTGATAGAGGCGATAAAGGCCGGCCACATTGGCGAGGTCGAACTAGTCCGGGCCCGGCCGGGCAGCCGGCGCGAGCCGGAGACGGATGAAGAGTCACCGTCCGGCAAAGCCGCCGGAGAACGCGGCGGAAAGTCTGCGTCCGGGGGAGAGGACAGGAAGAAATCTAGCTATAAAAAATCCCGGAAGAGGAAAGGGGGGAAGTCCGGGAGGAAGGCCAAGAAAAAGAACAACTCCGAGTCAGGAAAGGCTCCCGGACAAGGGGGCGGCCCCTCCAAAAGAGCGGAGCGCCCCGACCACGAGAAGATAGAGGAGATAATACACAGCGTCCTGGAGAAGGCCAAGGGAAAGCCGGAAAAGAAGCCCAAGAGCGCCGCGAAGAAGCGCCGGAAGAAGGGCGCCGCGAAGAAATCCTAATCCACGACATAAGTCCTGATTCCGCCGTCCGGCCCGAAGCTCGAGGAAAAGTTGTAAGCGCCGGCATTGTCGAAGACCACGACGTCTCCCTCGCCCAGCTGCGGCAGTTCGGCCGCTTCGTCGAAGACGTCCAGGTTGCAAAGCGAGGAGCCGAGCAGACGGTATCTTATTTTCTTGCCATCGCCCTCCCTGCCCGCGACCCTGCAGGGGAGGACCAGTCCGGCGATTATGGTGTCGATATGCGCGCCGTAGACCGAGCAGTCGAGTATTGCGTTCCTCCCGTCGATCATCTCCACCCGGGCCGCCAGTGTGCAGGCCGGGCCGACAATGAACCTTCCGGGCTCGGCCATGAGCCGCCCGGCGCCTAGCTCCTTGCCTCCCCTCTTTATCTCCTCCAGAACGCCTTCGTGCTCTTCGCCGTTGTATTCTATCGGCATTCCTCCGCCTATGTTGACTACGTCCGCGTCCGGGAATTTCGAGAGCAGCCTGAATTTCTCCTCCCAGACGCGCGGTTCTTCAATCTGCGAGGACCCGTGGTGCAGGACGCCCGTCCTGAGTCCGCGCTTCCCCGCTTCTTTGATGAGCCGCCGGGCTTCCCGGACGTTCAGCCCCGGAGAGTACCGGCCCGCGTACTTGCTGCCCGAACCGCCTCCCCGGACCCTGACCAGGACCGTGAAGTCTCCGTCCGCCCGCGCCATAAGGTTTTCAAAGCTCGGTTTGTTCTCGACCGTGAAGTTCCTGCATCCAGCCTTCGCCAGCTTCTCGACCCTGTTCTTGGTCAGCGCGCGCTCGTGATATAACATCCGCTCCGGCTCCACGTCCATGGATAGCAGTCGCAGGAATTCCTTCGGCTCGGGAACCGAAAAACCGCAGCCGAGGCGGGCGAGCTCCTTCGTGATTCTGGGCTCCGGGTTAGTTTTGACCGAATAGAAGACGTCCAGCCCCATGCTCTCCAGCCGCTCCGCCTGCCGCTTCAACACCTTCCTGGAGCAGACCAGGAACGGCTCTCTGGATTCCAGGAGATGCTCGGGTATGTCGACCATATCAGATGCGGTCCAGCACGTAGCTCATAACGAGCGGGAACAGGATGCTGACATCGCCGTGCACCGTCACGGCCCGGGCCGAGGACTTCACCTTCCCCCACGACTTCCCCTCCCCGGTGGTGGCGCCGGAGAGCGAGCCGGAGTGCTGTGAGGCGGTGGTCATGTAGACGGCGTAGTCGGCCCCGCCGTTGGTGAGGTTGGCCAGTATGGCGTGGTGTTTGGCCACCCCGCCACCCAGGACTATCAGGCCTATCTCGTCCCTGGGCGACGCCTCCAGGGCGATGTTATTCATGTCCTCGACCACGTCCACTTGGAAATCCATGGAGTTGCGCAGGTCCTGGAGCTGGTAGCCGAAGCTGCCGTCCGTTATGGCCGGACAGTATATGGGAACTCCGCTATCCCGGGCCTGGCGCATTATGGAATTCTCGTCGTCGCAGTGCCCGCCCAGCTCGCGAATGAGCTCGGACGGGGTTATCACGGAGCCCGGCCTTATTATCTCCTTCAGGGCCGTCTTAAGGGCCTTCTCGAACCGCGCGTAATCCTCCGAAGGCACCAGTATGTTGCCGATTCGGTTCACCCCCTTGCCGCCCAGGGCCTCATCGTCCTCATCGAAGCTCCCCAGGAGGAACCTGCCGCCATGGGCCTTGATGAAGTCCTCCTCTACGCTCCCCACGGTCGTGACCATCACGTCCGCAAGCCCCTTCTCGGCAATCTGGGCGAAGAGGCCGCGCAGGCCGGAGGAGACCATATTCGAGGTGAAGCTCATGAAGACCTTGGCTCCGCTCTTCTTCATGCCGAGGATTATGTCGCCGGCTCTCTTCAGCTCGGAGGCTTGGTAGCCGACCGAGCCCAGGCCATCCAGCAGCTCCGAGGCGGAGATGCCCCTCTTCCATCTGAAGTCTTCCACAGGAGAAGGCGATTTCATCGCTTATTTTTCTAACTCCAGACTTTAAAACACTTGTGAAGATAGTCAACACTACCCGGAAGGCCACGATATCGGGGGATGCCGAGGAGGCGCTCAGCATGCTCGCGCGCGTCAAGGGTCTTATGCTCAAGAAAAAGCCGCAGACCCTGGTCCTCGTCTCGCCCCAGCGCTCGATAGCCGACTCGTCCATCCACATGTGGTTCATGCGGCAGCCGATAGACGTTATATGGCTGGACGAGGGCTTCAAAGTCATCGACCTGCACGAGGACGCCCGCCCCTGGGCGTTCAGGATATTCCGGCCCAAGGCGCCGGCGAAATACGTCGTGGAGTGCCCTGCGGGGACCATAGGGAGGACCGGCACTCGGGAGGGAGACGTTTTTTCTTTCTCAAAGGATTAACTTAGAAATGATAATCTTCCACAGCCGAAAATCGGAGCCCCTGGCCAGGGAGGTCGCCGCAGGCTCGAAGGCGGACCTCGGAAAGGCTGAGAGGAAGGTCTTTCCCGACGGAGAGATATACGTCCGGCTGCTCACGCCGGTGAAGGGAGAGGAGTCCGCGCTCATCCACACAACCCGGACGAACGACGATTTGGTCGAGCTCGTTCTGACTCTCTCGGCCCTAAGGGACAACGGGGCCAAGACGGTCAGATGCGTCGTTCCGCACATGATGTACCAGCGCCAGGATTCCGCCTTCGAGGAGGGGGAGGCGGTAAGCGCGAGGACCGTCCTGGGGATGCTGGACAAGTACGCCGACGAGATAATCACCGTAAACGCGCATTTCCTGGAGAAGGCCGGGAAATCGAGTTTTGGCGGCGTGGAAGTGACCAACCTAGACGCGTTCCCGCTGCTGGGCGCGCATTTTAAAGGGGTGAAGGACTGCGTAATTCTCTCTCCGGATGAGGGCTCCATGCATTATGCCGCCGCAGCGGCCGAGGAGCTGGGATGCCCCAGCGACTATCTGGTCAAGAAGCGCCTGGACGGGGAGACGGTCGAGATGAAGCCCAAGGAGCTGGACGTGGGGGACAAGAGCGCAATCGTCCTTGACGACGTCATAGCGACCGGCGGCACGATGATGAAGGCGGCCGAGATGCTCGGAAAGCAGGGCGCGAAGAAGGTCTATCTGGGTTGCGTGCACGGCGTTTTCGCCAAGGGTCTGGACGCATTCAAGGCCGAGGAAGTAATATGCACTGACTCCCTGCCCACCAAGGCCAGCAGGGTCTCCCTAGCGCCGCTCGTCGCCGAGGCTCTGGAGCGATAGGCGCTCAGGCGACCAGTTTGAGCTCCTTGCCCTTCTTGATTTGAAGCTCTTTTATCCGGCCGGTTCCTCTTATGTCCTCTTCGAACTCCTTGACCGCCTTGAGGTCGGGAGCCTCTATCACGGCCTTGTCCAGCTCCGCGCCCAGCGACATGCCGTTATCGGTCTTGTAGCTCCTTATCCTGTCTATTATCTCGACCAGCAGCTCCCCCCTGCTCTCGGATTCCTTGTAGAGGAGGTGCTTGTCGACTCTCGGGAATTCCCTGGAATGAACCGACTGCCCGAACATCCCGGTGTAGAGCTCCTCGCATATGTGCGGGGTTACCGGAGCCAGCAGCCGCAGTACGCTCTCCAGGACGTACCTGAGGGTGTAGAGGGCCATGTACCTGGACCGCTCGCCGTATATCTCGGGCTTGTAGAGGCGGTGCTTGACCATCTCCAGGTAATAGTCGGCGAAATCGTGCCAGACGAAGGAGCGTATCTCCTGCAGGGGGATGTTGAAGACATAGCCGTCGAACCCCTCCAGGGTCGCCTTTATGACCGACTGGAGCCTGGAGAGTATCCACTTGTCGGGCGGCCGCAGCCCCTCCAGCGAGGTGTCCTGGCCGTAGTCTTTCAGGTGCCCTCCTATGAAGCGCGATATGTTCCACAGCTTGGTGAGGAACTTCTTGGAATGCTCACACTCGTCCCATGAGAACGGGTAGTCCTCCCCCGGCGAGCCCCCTGCGGCCCACTGGCGGACGGCGTCCGCCGGATACTTCTTCAGGACGTCCTCCGGCTCGATGACGTTGCCCAGGGATTTCGACATCTTCTTCCCGTCCGGCCCGGCCACCATGCCGTTTATCATGAGCTCCTTGAAGCAGGGCTTGCCGGCCAGAATCAGGTTCCTGAATATGGTGTAGAAGGTCCAGGTGCGGATTATCTCGTAGCCCTGCGGGCGGAGGCTGACGGGATAGGTCTTCTTGAAGAAATCATCGTCCTCGCCCCACT
>CAZTIX010000004.1:0-11875 GCA_964613935.1 uncultured archaeon | reverse complement strand
CGACGATGTCCAGTCCCTCCCCGACCATCTCCCCCAGCCTCTTGATGGCGAACTCCGCGGTGGAGCCGGTTCCCAGCCCCACCCGCATGCCGTCCTCGACCAGCTCGCAGGCCTTCTCGGCCGCGGCCCTCTTGGCTGCGTCCATGGGGTTATTTTGAGGCTCGGGGGAAAAAAGGCTAGTGCCTGCCGTGGACGGCCGTCGGCTTGTCCGCGCCCTCCCTGTGCCGCGCCTTTGCCTTGTACATCGCCCTGTCCGCGGCCCTGAGGGGGTTTTTGCATTCCTGCGGGTGGAACTGCGCTATCCCCACGCTGGCGCTGAGGCCCCTCTTACCGAGAGCGTCGTGCACCCTCTGGGCGACCGCCTTCATCTCATCGACGTCTCCCGGAACCAGCACGGCGAACTCGTCGCCACCGAGCCGGCCCGCCAGGTCGTCGGTCCTGACGTTTTTCCTTATCGCGTCCGCGGCGTCCTGAAGGGCCTTGTCACCCGCGGCGTGGCCCTTCTGGTCGTTCAGCTCCTTGAAGTGGTTCAAATCCAGGTATATGACGCCGAGGGGCCTGGCCGGGTGCCGCTTCCTTCGGTCTTGCATCCTGCCGGCCTCCGCAGCGATTTTTTTGCGGGTCCTGAGCTCGTCCATGAAATGAGAGCGGGTGTGCAGGCCGGTCAGCGGGTCTATGGCGCGGGCCTCGCCGAGGGCCCTCTGCTCCCTTCTCTTCCCCATAAGCAGGCCTATCTCGCGGCTGATGGCCCTGTTCCTCGCTCTTTTATCAGGCATATCGCCCCTGAGCCGCCTGTCGCGCATGCGCCTGTATCTGGGGCGCACCCCCTTCTCCGCCAGCGGGGGCGGCTTCTCGCCCCGTCCCATCGCCCCGGCGGTCTTCCTCTCCATGACGGAGCTTTGATGCCGGGGGGCCTTCCTCCTCCCCTTTCTCTTGGCCATGCTCTATTATCTTGACGACAAGGCAACTAAAACCGCACAAATCTCCGCCTGAACCGCTCCAGCATTCCGAGGACCCGCCCCCCGAAAATCAAAAAGAAAGCGGCGTTGCCCAGCCCGTGGAGGGTGTCCATCCAGAAGCTGACCGCCTGGAGCGCCACTATCGACTGCAGAGTCAGGGGGAATCCGAAGGCCGTCAAATACCACAAGTTCATTATGAAGCCGAAGGCGTAGCCCCAGAGGAAGCCGAAGAGGGCCAGGGGCGCTATCGCAAGCTTTCCTGTCCTGAGTCTTCGGTCTTCGGTCTTCTGGGGGGCGGCAGAGGGCCGGAGACCCGGGACACGAGATTCGCCACGGGCGAATCTGTGCGCAACTTGCCGAAGGCAAGTCCGCGCCGGAGACCCGGGACCGAAGACCCTGCGCCCGAGCCATCCCAGAGCGGAGAAGAAGACGCCGACCAGCCCCCAGGCCAGCATCTGGTATAAAGTCCAGGGCCCCATGCCCAGGAAGAGGTTGGAGATGAGCGCGGTCAGGGCGCCGACCATGAAGCCGGAGACCGGGCCGAAGACGTAGCCGCTGACGGCGACTATGAAGGTGGAGGGCTGCAGGCCGGGGAGGGCGGCGAAGGGTACCCTGACGACCGCGGAGACCGCCCCCAGCATCGCGGTGAGCGAGATGTCCCTCGAGGACGCCGCCCGCTCCCCGAACTCCAGGAACATAGCCAGGACTGTCAGCCCCGCGAACGCCAGCGATAGGAGGCCCCAGTGCGGCATGAGCGACGGAGCGGAGATTATGGATGGGATGGAAAGAACCAGGAGCCCGATGATGAGCAGCCCCCGCCTCATAATCTCACCCTCCTCGTGGCGCACTTGGCCATGTAGCCGTCGTGCGTCGCCATTATGACAAGGTTCCCCTCTTGTATGTGGTGTGAAAGGTATTCCGCCAGCCTCTTCTTCAGGGCGCGGTCCATGCCCCTCGTCGGCTCGTCCAGCAGGAGGACCCTGGGCCGCGCGACCAGTATCGACGCCAGAGCCACCCTCTGCTTCTCCCCGCCCGAGAGGTGGCGCGGATAAGAGTCCTTGTAGCGCAGAATGCCGAACTCCTCAAGCGTCGCATCGGCATCTCCCCGCCTGCCCGTGTTCTTGAGTATGAAACCCACTTCCTCCTCCACGCTCTCCGCGAATAGGTGGCTGTCGGGGCTCTGGAAGACGTAGCCCACCGCTCCCGCGGTTTGCTCCACGGAGGGGTTCTCCAGCCCGCCCACGTTGACTTTGCCCTCATCCGCGCGCAGGAGGCCCATTACAAGCTTTAGTAGGGTGGTCTTGCCGGAGCCGTTGGGCCCCTCCAGGACGACAAGCTCGCCCTCGCGAAAGTCCCCGGAGAGGCCGCTGAAGACCTTGTTGCCGCCACAGGAGAACCCCACGCCGTCCAGCCTCACGAGCGCGTCTCCCGGCTCGGTTGCGCCGCACTCCGGCGGCTCGCCGTTCCTCTTGGGCGGGCCGTCGCAGGCTATCCTGCCGCTTTCTAAAACCACCTCGCGCGCGGCGTGTTCCCACACCCGCTCCGTCCTCTGCTCTATGATGATTATTGTCATGCCGCCTTCGTTCAGCTTCCCGAGCAAATCCATCAGCCTCTCGGCCGCCCCATGGTACAGCTCCGAGAGGGGCTCGTCCAGCACCAGGACCCTCGGCCCGGCCGCCAGCACCGAGGCCAGGGCGACCAGCTGCTTCTCCCCCCCGGACAGCTCCCTGAGATTCCTCCCGACCAGGCGCCCGATGCCCAGCTCGCGCATGGTTTTCCGCACCCTGCGGGAAACCCTCGCACACCCGAGTGTTGAGGGGGTGAAGCCTATCTCGCTCTCCACGGTCTCGGCGACGAACATGTCCTCGGGGTTCTGGAAGAGCATGCCGACGGTCCGGACCATCTCCCCGGGAGGCGTGCCCAGAGCGTCCCTGCCGCCCACCTCCACGGAGCCCTCCAGCCGGCCGCCGTGGAAGCCCGGTATCAGCCCGTTCAGGCATCGGGCCAGGGTGGTCTTGCCAGAGCCGGACGGGCCGGTCAGCAGGAGGAACTCGCCGCTCTTGATGTCCAGGTCTATGCCGTCCAGGGCCCTCTCCCCGCCCGCGTAGCCGAAGCTCAGCCCCCTTATTTTTATCATTCTTCCCCACCCCCCTGATTTCGGCCACTTCCCAATCCAACACCGCTTCCCGAGCCGAATCCGCGCGCCTCCATGGCCTCGGCCACGGTCACGCTGCGCTCGAGCGAGTTGGAGAGGAGCGGGATTATTACCGGCCCCTTGCCCCTTACGCCCCTCAGCTTGGCCCCGCGCGCCTTCTGCACCTGGGTCAGCACGTCCACATCGTCCAGCAGCGAGGGGACGAAGCGGGCGGCGAGGGATGTGAGGAAAACGGACTTCTCGGGCACCCTGAGCCTTCTCATGAGCCGCATGAGCTGGTCGGGCGAGACGGTGAGCGAGAATACGGCGAAGGCCGACATCACCGCCGCCATGCGCAGGGCCATGACCAGCCCGAAGAAGACCGACTCCAGCGTTATCCGCAGGCTCTGGAAGAGCGGCAGGCCCAGGCGCGCGCGCAGAAGGACGGTCTCCCCGCCCTGGTTAAGCAGGAGGTTCAGCAGGAATATCGTAGCGCCTATCCAGGCCGCTATCTTCATGTAGAACAGCCATCCGCGCGCGATTCGGGCCTCCAGGACTATCGCGGCGGTCAGGGCGAAGAGCGCCAGGAGGGCGAGCGGCTCATCAAGGAGCAGGGACATGGCCACTATCGCCGCGACCGCCAGGGACTTGGCCCCTGGACCCAGGTTGTGGAAGCGCGTGTCCTTGCGCCTGTAGAAGAATTCCCTCATAGTTGGATATTATATCCAACAGGTTGAAAAAGGTTAACTCCCCGTATAGTCGAATATTACGCGTAAAGTTTATACAAGTCAGCATATGCGACGGCCGGTGACTCCCCCGGACCCGTAAAAGTCTTATTCCGTCCGGCCATCATTATCATTTCTGATAACTTGGGGGCAGTGAAACAAGAAAGGAGCGCTCTGCCTAGAGATAGTCGCAGAGCCTGACGGGCCTGGAGCGGGTCTTGTAGTGCTCGAAGAGGTCGAGGCCCCACTTTATGGCGCGGGGGTCGGTGGAGTAGAGGAGCTTGTCCAGGTACATGTTGGGCGCGCTCTTGGACTCAAAGCAGATTCCGAAGAAGTTTTCGGCCATCATGAAACCGGGCCAAGGCTCATTGGAACCTATCTCGAAGAAGGTCGCGTTCTTGTCGAAATCCGGGATAATGCCTTCTTTTGACAGGACCCTCACTTTCTCCCGGAAGACCGGCTCGGTCAGTATCAGCCGGGTGTCTATCTTCTTTGAAATCAGATGCTTGGGCAACTCGCTCCACATCCTGTGGTAGATTGGCGCCAGTCCGTAGAAATGATCTGTGGTGGAAGTAATGGCCTTGAACAGCAGCTCGAAGGGCGCGTTGGCGTTTGTCCGCGTGCATGTCAGAAGCTGCGAATTCTTCAGGTCGCCCAGCCGGGCCAGAAATTCATCGGGAATGGCTTCCAACCTGCGCTCGTTCCAGAAGTCCTTGAACTTTCCATAGGCCGCGTAGAAGGACAATGAACTGGCCGCCTTGTTTTGCACTATTCGGCCGCAGGTGCTGAGGCAATAATCCCCGCCTTCCCTCTCGACCAACCCCATCTCCTCCAGGTCTTTCGCCTTGCTCGACGTGTTGGGGGCGTTGGCGTCCACCTTGCGGCGAAGGTCGGCCAGGCGGAGCGGACCGTCCTTGAGAGCATCCAGGATAGCAAGCCTGAGGCGGGAGTCGTAGAGCCTGCGGACCGTCGGCTCCGCGAGTTTGTAGGACTTCAAGAAATCAGAGGATGACATGTGGTATTTTGAGGGGGAAGGGAGAAAAATCTATCCTTAACGCAAAATAGTATCGCCTCGCCGATTACATTAATCTCTTCGCATAACAGTATCCTGAAGCCTGCCTCTTGCCAGATAGTTCGTAATTCCTCCAAAGTTACTGGATATTCACCGTCCTGCTCCGCCAGTTTTTTGCCAGCCAGTTCTTCCAAGGCCTTAGATTTAGTGGCGCATTTTTTTGCTAACTTAAGAGCATCCTTGTGAGCCTTGCCTTTTTCTCTTGCCTTGAGGTATTCTTCCCAAAAAACCGTAAGGTACGCAATCCGGGGTCTTAACCTCTCCTGTTCCAACACCCTATTCTCATAATCTCTATCCTCTGCGGATATGGGGACCACACTATCGCCTATGATGACTTTGGCTCCTGGCTTGGCTAGCGCAAACAGATCTTCCGCCACTTTTTTCTTGCGTTCAATGGGATGAGGTATGTGGTGAAAGGAGTAGAGAAAAACCACAATATCAGGGTTTAGTTTTTCTTTCTTTAATAAGTCCCCGATACCTCTCATATCACAATATTTAAACTCAATATTTGAAGCACCCTCTCTTTTGGCGATGCTCTTTCCTATCTTGATTACTTCCGGCCTGTTCTCGATTGCGATTACATGGGCATCTTCGCACTTTTTGGCCAAGGCGAGCGCTGTATGTCCCACCCCAGCCCCCAGTTCTAGAACCAGATTGCCTGGCTGAGGGTTGGCAAGCCTGACTACCTTATCCTGAAGACTCTTATAATGATCTGTTTTGCCTAGGAATTCGCTGAACTCCTCCTCTGTAATGAAAAAAGCCTTGTTTGACATTGCTAGATTTTTATCGCTAAGGACTAAAAAAGTAGGGATGGCGATAGAGTGTGATGTTTTGGTGGTTGGTGCTGGGCCAGCTGGTGCTGCTGCTGCTAGAGCTGCGGCTCTCAATGGTGCGAAGGTTATATTATTGGACAAAAAAGGCTGTGCCGGTAAACCTGTTAAGTGTGGAGAAGAAATAGGGGCTTATCTGCTGGATAGATTGCCCTTTGTTATCCCCCCAAAAATGTTGAAGTGGCATATACATGGGCTCAATATGCAATACAAGGATCTTGCTATAAATTATAAAAATTCAGACTGGAATGGTTATTCCATAAATCGTGAAGACTATGATAAATGGCTTTCACAAGAAGCTATAAAATTTGGAGCAAAGATAATATTAAACTCTGAAGTAAAATCTTTAAAATCTCAAGAAAGTGGACAAGTTAAGGAGGTTAATATATGTACTAATAAAACAATAAGGACAATCCGCAGTTCAGTTCTAATAGCAGCGGATGGGGCCTCTGGCAATATTTTAAAGTTGTTGGGTAGATATGACCCAAAACTGACAGATATTGCTGAGATATACTCCTGGGAAGCCAAAGGGGTGACATTACCTGACCCTCACATCGATAGGATATACCTGGGGGATATGGCACCGACTGGATATGCTTACGTAATGCCAAAGTCAAAAGATGTTGCCAATATTGGTGTTGCAGGCATACAAAGTCCACTGTTTAATCCTGAAAAAAAATTTGAAGAATTCATGAATTCGGCAATGATTGAACCCTTTGTTAGATACGCCAGTTTAACTTTAAATAAAAGTAAAGAAGAGGTTTGGGGAAATTTAACTAAGGAATGGGCATTCCAAAACATTCTTTTTTGTGGTGATTCAGCAAACCAAAATTTGAAACCTTTTGTTGAGGGTATTCTACCCTCAACGATTTGTGGGGATATAGCTGGCATTCTTTCAATAGATATGCTCAAAGGGGAGTTGGTGACTCATAAAAAATATTTAACTTTGGTAAAATCCAAATTGGATCCTTATTATTCTTATTCGCAATATGTTGGCCCATTACTACAAAAACATCTTACATCAAATAATAAGAAAAAATATTTGATTTACTTGGGAATAATGGCGGAACTCTTTGAAAAGGAAGTCTTAGATGATTTAGATAAACTAAGTTATTCTCAAATAGAAAAGCGTCTTCGGAATTCAATCAAGAATATCACTTCTTCTGAATGATAAGACTGTTAAAACTCTCATATAAATGTCTCCCATCCCTTTCTTTAGAATAGGAATCTTCCCCACCCATATAGACAAGTAGGAATGGCTTATTACCAAAAAAATCTAACAATTTTTCTCTAATTTTGAATACTTCATTACCCAAAGAATCTAACCTAGTAGCACAGGAAGAAATCCAGCCGGTTATTACGGCATCCCTGTCACATCCTTTTAAATTCCTATCTACAGATTCTAAGATATCCATACCTGATGAGGACATAACCCTTATCTTTGTATCCTTAATGCTATATCCGCACAGTATATCATTCCCAACAACCCAGCCAATAACCTGCGGATAAAGAATACTATTAACATATATTCCCAATGGGAAGAAAAAGGTATGTCTTAAAAATTTTTTTTCATCTAACATGGAATTTGGCCAATCCATGATTTTAAGGAACTCACTTATTGCAGGATGTCCGTTTATTTTATGTATGGTCCTACCGTTATCTCTTAGGTGAGCTTTAAACGTAGGGCGCATTTCTCGTATACCATATGTCGTGTTTATTGAACCTTTTAAATCGCTTTTTATGCCAATAGCGACTACACTATTACTCAATACCCTGTTGTCTAAAAATTGATAGTTTTCAACCATCTTCAAATCATCTACGGCTGATCCGCCAATGATTTGGAAATCAGGTATTTCCTTAACGAATGCATTAAAAACATCTTCCTCCTTTCCAGAACCTTTCTGAGTTAATGTGTTGATGAAACCAAATAGTTTATTTGAAATTAAATCAAGAAACTGATTCAAAATATTCTTTTTAAAGCGTATAATACGTTTACCCTTTAATCCAGGAATTTGGATTACAGTATTCGCGGAGGAGACCTCAAAACATATGCCATAAGGGTATTTGGAGTTTTTTAAATTCTTTTTAATCTGTTTGCCGCATTTTTTACCTGCCCTTTTTGGAAAAAGTTTAGTTCGTCTTCCAAGACCAATGGAAACATCCATTTTTGCGTAGTTCATAGAATACGCAACAACGCCATGAGTAAAGCAACCTTGAGGTACAATAAAACCCGTAACTGTCCCCCCAACCACTTTTGTACCCTTTGGCAGCTCAGACCACGCACCTTCCAACAGTCTTTTAAAACCTCCCCTATTCTTAAAATGTATGGTTGCAAACAACATAACTAAATCAGGCTTTTTTCCATTCAATTTTTTAACTGACTCCAAAATTGCCTGCTTCCCAGCATCCCACGATTTTTTTTCTCTGGAAACCCCAATACCGATGGCAATCTCTTCATTCATTGATATTAGTTACTCAACAGCTTCTAAGATTTTTAATCTAGCATTTTCTAGTTCTACCTCTAAAAGGCCCCTATTGGCAAGCGAAGGTACTATCACTACTAACGCCATATTTGTATATGGTAATATAAAGAACATGGCATCATATTTTCCTAATTCAAAATATACCTTATCTAAGCCATATTCTGAATATGCATCAATTATTGAGAAGAATTCATCCATTGTTTTTTGTAGAACTTGCCAAACACCGGTATCTTTTATTTTAAAAGATTCCATAGGGGGAATGACACCTTCCATACCTTTTCTAGCCAACATACATGCTAATATGTCATCCAAGACTAAGAGTTTATCCTCCAGAATTTCTAAAATCTGACTTTCTTTAGTGGCCATCCTCTTGATAATTTAGTTTTTAATAAATTTTGGCTATAAAGTGCTACGCCCAGATATGCTAGGTCATATGCCATAAATGCTATAAAATATATAAGGCTGTAATAATTAAGTAGAGCTAGTATAAAAACTACTATTTTCATGAAACACCTATATCTAAAAAATATTGAAAGTTGATTTGGGAGTTTTCCACGATAAGATCTTCTATTTCCTTCTTCATCAATTATTCCCGAGAAAATAAAAGTCCCAAATACAAACCAATTTATTTCTATTTTAAATCCATATAAGCCCGCTATGCTTGGTATTAAAAAGCTCAAGATTGTAATTATGTAAAATGGGGGATTGTCTACTTTTTTCGTTATTAATGCAAATATAACAAAGGATAAGAGAAGTAGGCCCGCTATATAATCAAAGATTACAAATGAACCCATAAGGAGACCACACAATACCCCAAAAAATATTGCCTTTTTTTTATCAAATATACCTACATCATAGGCCTGATCGATATATTTGATTAAGGCGCCAAGTAACCCAAAGCCTAATATTAATATCCAAATATTTACCATCTGGGTCGGTCCAACTCCTTCTTAGAGTAAGCTGAATCAGATAGGTGAGCGACTTCCCCCTTCTATTACTATACCTTTACCTGTCTCAATCTTCAGCGTCTGGGGCTTCAGCTCGTGGTCGGTCTGCCTCATCTTGGCTATAGCAATGGATCTCTTGTCTAAAGCCTCAACTTTTGAAAGTATTATCAAACCGTCCACCACGAACTCCTCCACCCCGTGCCTGGAGTAAGACTCCTTCCCGGACGGAATCTCGTCCAGCAAGATAGACGTCAGATCATTCTCCTGAAGCAGGTAGTTCAGCTCGATTATGGAATTCCTCACCTTGTTGTTGTCGCTGTTCAGGAGGACGTCCAGCGACGGCAGGGCGTCTATGACCACCCGCTTGGCGTTAATGTTGCGCGCGGTCATGATGAGGTTCTGGATGAGGTGGTTGACGTCGAAGCTCTCCGGCGAGAGGGTGAACTTCTCGTCCGACTCCAGTCCCAGCCTGACCAGAGAAGCGTCAACCAAGGCTATCTTGCCGTCCTTCTCCATCTTGGAGACGTCCATGCCGAACTCCTTCATCTCCTTGCGGATGTTGGAGGGCTTCTCCTCCATGGTCAGGTAGACGCCGGGCTCGCCGCTCTTGGCCCCGTTGTAGATGAACTGCATGCCCAGGATGGTCTTGCCGGTCCCGCTCCCGCCGGTGACGAGAATGGTGCGGCCCTTGGGTATGCCGCCCTCTATGAGCTCATCAAGGCCCTTTATCCCGGTCTTCGCTCTTTCAACGGCCATTTTGACTGTTGGGTCGGTTATAATTATCAAATCAAGTATAAAAATCCCTTTCAGGAGCATTTTTAAGCCTGTCGGAGCTATATAAGCGATGGCTTCTTCTGGTCTTCCTTCTTCCGCCTTCTCCGAGAACTACGAGACGGCCGGGCCCGTGCTCCGGAAGCTCTACGACTCGAAGCTCAGGCTGGCCATACTGGACGCTCTGAAGGACGGGCCCCTCCGACTCGCCGAGCTCCGGAGGAAGGTGAATGCCAACGCGCCGAACACGTCGAGCAAGGCGAAAGACCTTGAGGATCTCAGCCTCGTCGAGCGCTCGGGAGGGCAGTATCGGCTGACGCCCTACGGCAAGGCCACCCGGAAGATGCTAAAAAAATCCCTTAGATTCCACGCGACTTATGAGAAATTCAGGGAGTTCTGGAATGCCCGCAAAACGGAGGACATCCCCTCCGATTTGTGGCTCCGGCTTGGCGATTTGGCCGAGTCGGAAATCAAAAAGGGCACCAAGGTAAGTCCGACGACCGTGTACAGGTATTGCGTGGAGAGGTTCAAGTCGATAAAGGACCGTTTCTTTGTGCTCTCGGCCATACATGAGCTGGACTTTAGGCATATCTTCATGGAAAAGATAGACAGAGGCGCCGATGTGAGGTTGATTACGACTCCTGAGGTGCTCGACTTCCTAGTTGAGATGGCCAAAAAGGACGAGCTGTTCAAAGAGCACGCCATGAGGCTGGCCAAAAAGGAGGGAGGCTTTTTAATCTATGAGGATAGCCTGACGGCCTTTCTTTCTCTGGCGGATGATTTAATCATTTTGGACCTGGAGTCCAAAGAGCCTCCGGGACACTATCTCTCTGCATGCCTCGCCTCGAGCGACGCTCAGGCGGTCCAGTGGGGGCTGGAATTGTTCGACCATTACGCGGCCGGTTCAAAACCGGTTAGCCCATCGCTTTTTTCATAAGCTGACGTTCAAACAGCAAACCTATGAAAACCATCCGCGACCCCATACACGGAGACATAGAGCTCTCGGAGGGGGAGCTGGCGGTGGTGGACACCCCCGCCTTCCAGCGCCTCCGCCGCATAAAGCAGCTCTCCTTCTGCTCGCTGGTCTATCCGGGCGCCAACCAGACCCGCTTCGAGCACAGCCTGGGGACGATGCGCCTGGCCGGGCGGATGGCCCGGCGACTGGATCTGGATGCGGCCCCGCTGCGCATGGCCGCCCTGGTCCACGACATGGGCCATTTGCCCTTCAGCCACTCCCTGGAGAGCGTCTTTGACTCGAACCACGAGGACAGCCTGAAGCTGGTCCTGAAGGGCGGGGCCGGCGACGCGGTTAAGGACGCCGGCTTCAGGGCCAAGGAGCTCCTGGACCTGGTGGCCGGAAAGGGGCCGGGGAAGATAATCTCGTCGGAGATAGACGCCGACCGCATGGACTACCTCCTGCGCGACTCCCACTACACCGGCGTGGCCTACGGAGTCATAGACGCCGACCGCATAATAAGCGTGACCGGCTTCGAGAAGGGCAGGCTCTTCTTCCACCGCAAGGGCCTCATAGCCCTGGAGTCGCTCCTCATCGGCCGGAACCAGATGTACGAGGCGGTCTACTTCCACCACACCGTGCGCGTAGCCGACGCCATGCTGCAGGAGGCCATGAGGCGCATCGCGGACCGGATATCGGCCGAAGAGCTCCTGGGCATGGGCGACGCCGAGCTGAAGGCCTTCGCCCGGCAGGACCCCGCGGCCAGGGAGCTGCTGGACCTGCTGGACAGCCGCCGCCTCTACAAGATAGCCTTCTCCGCCGAGGGGGGAATAGACAGGAAGATACTCCTGGACAAGACCGGCCTGGAGCCCCGCCAGCTGCTGGTGAGCAGGGCCAGCCCGAGGGGCCTGGAGTCCCACATCCTCGTCAAAGACGGCGACCGGCTCAGGAACATAACCGAGGTCTCCAAGACCGCGAGAAACTTGGAAGAAGAGGTCA
>CAZTIX010000003.1:4770-13537 GCA_964613935.1 uncultured archaeon | reverse complement strand
GTGTGAACCATACCCTTGGCTTTCTTCACAAACTGCTCTTCGGAGATTCTTCCTGAACCGAGAGCTAAGTGCAAAGCGTGAAACTGCCTGTCCTCGTAATGCCCCGCCGGATTGTCTTTTGAGGCAGGAATCAGGTCATCTCCCATGTGAACTCCCAACTGCCATAAAATCCCTGCTAAAAGGGAGCTTCCGCATCTGCCTGTTCCTACTGCAATTATTGGGTCTTGAAACATAGATTTTAGAGAACGTGTGCCCTCGAAAGGAGGGCAACACGCCTCCATGGATTAGGACTTATGATAGGTTGAGTAGTCCGCCCGTGCTCCACTCGATTTTGAAATCACCATTGGCGGATTCTTTGTCTTCACCGAAGTCGTAGTAACTTACCAGCCAAGTATCTGTGCCTCCTGACGAGTAGTAAACTACGGCATACCTTGCGGTAATGGTTGATGTTTGCCACGTCACGTCATCTGCGTCAAACTTGGACAAGTCGTTAGCGTCGTCTGTGGTGATGCTTACGCTGGCTAACTGCTCCCCTCCTGTCGTGTAGCCATCTCCGTTTGCAACCTCGTTGGTCAAGTCACCATAAGTGTGGTGAGCGTCAATGTCTGGGCTATAATCAGAGGTCAGAAGGACAACTCTTATGTCGTCGGTGTCCAAATCTATCGTTCCGTCCTGAATCTTTGATTTAAATTCGTTGTATACTGCCATTTTTATTTATTTTTATCTTTGTTATCTTCTTCCAGCTCTTCTAAAAGAGCGTATCGACCTTTTAGTTGTTCGCGGAGAGCCGTCAGCTGACTTATCTGCCCGTTCACTTCCTCGAACTTTTCTTGGACTTCCTTTTTGCGTTCCTCTATTGTTTTTTTCTTGGTCATATTAGGGTTTCTCTTTG
This sequence comes from uncultured archaeon, assembly GCA_964613935.1. Classification (GTDB taxonomy): domain Archaea; phylum Altiarchaeota; class Altiarchaeia; order JAFGQM01; family JAFGQM01; genus CAZQBY01. Next base: position 12,645 of record CAZTIX010000003.1, on the reverse strand, counting down.
TCATACGAAGTTTTGCCTGTTTATCTTTCTCCTAAGTTTTGTTTTATAGTCTTTGTGACGGTCGCCATAGTAAGTGGCAAGCTCCTGCCTTAACTCCTGCAATTGGTTCTTGAGTCCACCAATCCTCTGGCTGTCTCCCCCGTAATACCCCATTGCATAATCAAGAGAAGCCCCTACAGGGATTATCGGGTGAAAGTGATTGTCAAATCCCGGCTCGGTGTCAGTGTCATCTGAAGCAAACTCATCAATGTCCCTTCCCATAAGGATTCGTAAACCGCTTGATAGTGTCGTTTCGCTTGAATCTGGTGCAGGATAAAGAAAAATACTCTGTCCTTCTGCGTCGTATTTAGACGGCACGCCTTTCTCGTCATAATACTCATCAAGGGGCATATTGTATTCGTCCTTGTCAATCGCCTGAAGCATCACCCAGTTTCCGCTTGAGTCCTTTATGTGGACTTCAAAAATCTGTCTGGCGGAAGAGGGTATCTCGTAGTCGTGCTGGTCGTCAACAAGGTCTGTAGTCGCTCTCGGCAGGTTGGTATAGTTTGAGTCGTCAAACTGCCAGGCCGAGTCGGCTTCCCAAATCCAATTGTCGGCCCGCCTATACCAGACGTTGCAGAGCCTTGTAAATATCTTTAGGAGGGTGGAGTCGCCCGAGATGTGGGCATCTTCCATCCCCAACAGGGTTTCACAGTGTTGCAAAATCCCCTGCTTGTCTGTTGTGTCGTTGAATTTCATTTTGTTAATTATTTAGTGGGTCTATATTTTGACCTTTGAGTAATTTGTCATTATATTCGTCTGTCGATTCCAAAACAGGCATATCCACACCGAACTTCTCCGCTAACTTCAGAATTGCTTTCGTGTCTTTGGGCAGGCACTTGCCGGCGTATCCTCTTTTTCCCCTGTGGTGAATCTTGAGGTGGGACATACCGATTCTCTTGTCTGCCCCGGAGGCTTCCACCATCACCTCGTATTCTTTGTCTGTTCCGCCGAACTCTTTGAATAAGTCATAAAACTCGTTGTTTTTTGCAATCTTTGTTGAAAACCAAGTGTTGCAGAAGTATTTGACAAACTCGCTGATGTGGGCAGGCACTATTCTTTCGTAAGGGGCCCTGGGCAAAAGCATTAAAATATCTTTTGCCGTGTCGTAGCTTTCTTCGGTGTAGCCTGCAATCTGCCTGTCCGGGTATTTCATATCTTGTTGGGCAGAGGCTTCGGTCAGAAACTCCGGATTATGTAAAAACTTCTTTTCCTTGTATTTGTCCTGTAACTTGTAGGTTGTGCCGGGTTTGACGGTGGATTTTAAGACGATAGTTTGTGTTCCCCTTATTTTGTCCACTACGTTTTCCACGATACTTGTGTCACAACCCCTTTCCTCGTCAAATGGTGTCGGCACGCAGACAAAGATGACTTCGGCTCGGCTCACCTCCTTGATTGAGCCCAGCTCTTTGTGTTTGTCATATAAAAATAAATCGTATCCCTTGCTCTCAAAATAGTCCCTTACGGCCCCTCCAACCATACCCACGCCTACTATCCCAACTTTCCATTTTTTCGGGCTTATGTCGGATTCTAACGTCTCTGGGGCGTATTTGGTGGTATCTTGTGTGAACTTACTCATATGGTTATCTTATACCCGTAATAATTCGCTTCTTCTTGGCAGATGTTCCTGCATTGCCCGATGTGTTCCTCTGTCCAGTCGCTTCTCGTAAACTCTTTTGTCCCGACATTAACTGGCTCTCCGCCAAGGTCCTCAAGTCTGAGGTGAGGTAATTCCTGCCTCCTTAGCCTCTTATTCACCTCGACCCAATAATGACAGCACTTCTCAAATCTTGACATTTTATCCCAACTTTCGTCCTCTAACAACCTTATGTGGTGTCTGTCTGTCTCGCTGTCCAGGTCATACATACTTGTGGACATAAAAGACGAAATGGTGTCTATCGGATTTCTTATAAGGTGGATAATTGTTGCTTTTGGAAACAACTCTTTGATAGCCCTTATGTGAACCGCAAGGTTGCTGTTAGACTCCCTTTCATCTCCTTTGAATATGTCCTCTATGTAGCGAAGCGACCTCTCTTTGTCGTCAAAGCACTCTGCAACGACTTGAAAGTCAGATGGTCTTGGTTCGTGCTCTATTAAAAACAGCTCTGACGCAAACTTCGTCCCGCTCCTGCCGCACCCCGTAATAATCAACATAATTTCGCTTCTTTTAGTTTGGTGAAACTTTCATTCGGCCCAAACGGTTTTCTTTTTACAATTTCTTGTTTCATCTTTTCTACCTGTTTTGGGTGTTTTGCTAAATCAATTATCGTGTCAGCCAACGCTTCGTGGTCAACGTCGAGGGCCAACACTCCATTAACGCTGTATCTTTTACCCTCTTTTACAATCCGCCCCATCTTTTCTTTTATTAAAAACTCATTAAACGGCGGTATGTTTGAAACAATTGCGGGGACTCCGTAGGTCAGGGACTCCATCAGCGTTACTCCAAACCCCTCGAACTTGGATGGGTATAGGGACAAATCAGCCCCCTTGTAAAACTCTCTTACCTCGTCTCGGCTAATGTTCTGGATTGTAATACCTACTTCGTCTTTTTCTCTCATCTCGCCTATTAGTTTCAGGCAGTCCTTATTCTCGTGCTGAACGCTTATGTCAAAGAACAGGTTGTCGGTTTCCTCAATCGCTATCTTGGCAGCCCTTAGAATCGCTTCTAAGGCGTGTCGGTTCTTGTATCCAACCCCAGAACTGATGTGTTTTATAACTATTCTTTCGGGGTCTGTTTCTTTCGGCTCTAATCTCTTAAAGGGTGTTACCCAGTGAACTCTGTGAATTTTTTCTTCGTCGACTCCGTGAGCCTTAATTCGGTTGTAAACAAAGTCTGATAGGGCAATATACTCGATATCGTAACCCTTGTAACTGCTGATGTTCCTGTCCAGATACTCAGCCATCGGGATAAAGTATTTCTTTCCTTCCCACTTTTCCGGATAAGGGTTGTGAACCTCGAACACGTAAATCGGCCAATCTTTGTATTTCAGGGCAGAGCTTCTGCCTCTCTTTTTTCCTTTCGGCCAGACCAGTCGGCTGGCGTCGTAGTGGGTGATGACGTCTCCTTCTTCATATAGGGAAAGGGCTAAAAACGATAATCCCTGATTACGCCATGGTGTGAAAAGAACTTTATTCATCGAAAAGGGTTCTGTTCTCTCTAACCCACCTTTTCAGTTGCTCTACCCCCTCTTTGGGGCTGACTTTTGGCCTCCAGCCCAAGTCCCTGTTGGCTTTTCCAATGTCACAAATAAACACTTTTTGGTCTCCCGGTCTCCACTTATCAAAACTATAATCCGCCCCGTCTAAAAAAGACAAAAGTTCAAGCAGAGAAAGTGTGTTGTCCATTCCCCCGCCAATATTATAAGTCTCTCCTTGGGCGGTGTCTATTCTCTTTATTGCGGCCCAATAGGCATCAAGCAGGTCATCTATATATAAAACATCTCTCACCTGTTTTCCGTCTCCAAAGATGGTAATGGGTTTCCCCGTCGTAGAAGCAATTATAAACCAAGCCACCCATCCCTGTTCCTCTCCTCCCATCTGTCTTGGCCCGTAAATACAAGACTGGCGAAAAACAATTGACCTCACGCCATACATTCGAGAATAGTCTCTTACATATTGGTCGCCCGCTCCTTTACTGCACCCATAGGGTGAGTGGAAGTCCAACGGTTGTTCCTCCGAAACCGCCGCATCCTCTCTTTTATAGGCATATCTGTTTTCCCCCTCTACCACCTCAACATCCTGCATCTGGCCATACACCTTGTTTGTTGAGCTGTAAATCAAGACAGGGTCAATATCTGCCTGAGAAATGGCCTCTAAGACATTAAATGTTCCCAAGGCGTTGCTTTCAAAGTCCAAGCGTGGGTTTTCCACAGAGGTCGTAACCGCCACCTGTGCCGCCAAGTGAAACACAACATCAAACCCCTCACGCATCACCGCCAGCAAGGAATCATAGTCTCTCACATCTCCCTCCACCAACCTATAATCCCCAAAGCTCTCCAGCCACAATAAGTTGTTTTCACAACCCTTGCGGGACAAATTGTCAAAGACCACTACCTCCATTTCCTCGTCTAAACACCTTCGGGCTACATTGCTTCCGATAAATCCTGCTCCACCAATTATTAAAGCCTTATTCATCCTGTTCTTTTAGGAAGTCAATAAACTTGGTTCTTTGTTTTATCTGTTCCTGCAGGTCGGCTATCACGTCGTCAAGTTTCTTTTTTCCGCCTTGAAGCCTAATCCTTATTAGGTACTTCTCTCGAAGTTTCATTAAAAACTTTTCCTTCTTTAACCGTTCAATTTCTTCTTTCAAGACTTCTTTCTTCTTCATTGATAAGTTTGATTAACTTTTTGCACCGGTCTTTATATGTATAATTTTCCTTGCAATACTCGTGTCCGGCTAATCTTATCTTTTCTCTTTCCTCGTCGTGTTCAAGATAATAGTCAATTATGCTGTCTATCTGCCCGTAATCTTCCAAGTCGTAAGGGACAAGGTGCTTATAGTATTCAAATTCTTCGTCAAGTCCCTCTACTCTCGGATGTAAGAAGAACCCTCCCCTGCCTAACGTCTCGTAGACCCTGTTTGACCAGTAGTCGGGTGAGTAAACCGAATCTCCTATCACAATCTTTACCGAGGCGAATAAATTATTTAAGTCCGTTCCCCTTATCTGTTGGTCTTTCCTCTTGCCCAGCCACTCGAACTTGTTTCGGTAGTTATAACGCAGATGTTTCATCAGCATTTTTCTTGTGGGCCACGCCGGGTTGTCGCTTCCCACAAAGATTATCTCGGCGTTCATTTCGTATGGTTCGCCAAGTTTGGCTTCGGGTTCGTGTATGCCCTGTCTTAAAACGTGGTGGTTTATGCCGTTTTTCCCCCAGATGTCGTTATGCCCCCTGTCTGTTGTGCAGACAATGTCGGCACTAAACATTGCGTCTCTCACCGTCTTGGACCTGCCTGCCATAAAATACAAATCAAACGACCAAGAAACAGAAACAATGTCGTGTTCTCGGCAGTATTTAAGTACTTCTCGCAGGTTGTGTGTCTTTCTCGCCTTACAAAACAGGAATACATCCGGCTTTGCTTCTTCAAGTAAGGGGATAACCTCTCTGCCCTCTTGAGTCCTGACTACACCACAATCTAACGACTCTAAGGCGTGTGCTATCCAGCTTTCAGTAGTCCAGGAATGTCTGAAATTACCCAGGTAAACGAACTTCATTCGTGCGACCTCTTGTGGGCTGCCAACCCTGCCCCGCTCTTGCAGACCTTTCCGCAGATTTCACACTGGTACTCTTCGCTTTTGACAGGTTCAACCTCACGTTCAGTCATTGTTTCTGCCGGAGAGATTTCCTCAATCTTGACTATCCTGTCCCTGTTCTGGTGATATTTCACGTGCTCTTCGTCAACCACGTAGGATTTGCCGAATTTGTTTTCTACTCTGTAAAGTTTCATATTTTGTTTTACTTTTTTAATTTTATCCTCGCTTATCTTGCGAGGGACGTATTTCAACCTTTGTCCAAATTTGTTTTCGTCAAACTCTCTAATTTTCCCCTTGTCTAAAATGCTGTCGTAATACTCGCTGGACTTGTAGGCAGCATTGGGGTCGTATTTGTTGTATCGTGCTACCTTTTTCTTGCGGTCTTCTTCCTTTATATAGCCGTAGTGCTTGAAGAAGAACTCACACGGCGTTCTCCATCGGTAGGCGTAAACGGGGGCTAACCCGCAATGCAGGGGTGTCTGTTTGTATCCTGCTTTTGCCCCCTTAACGAGCTTGAAGTATCTCACGTTGTAGAAGTTCCCCCATAACCCGTCTATCCTCATATGCTTCTCGTCGTTCCAAAGCTGAACGCAGTAGAACTCGTATGCTATCTCCCCCCTTTGGGCTAACTCTTCCGCCTTTTCTCTGGTGAAGCGTTTGTCTAACACCTCATCAGCGTCAACGCAGATTACCCAGTCGGGGTCTTCGGGGACGACACATCTGTTAAAAAAGTGCTGTTTTATCTCGTGCTGTTTCTTTCCCCACTCGTAATCAGAATAATCATAACTTTTGGTTCGGCGGGCTAAAAGGTTTCTGGTTTTCTTGTCGGCAGCATTACAGGCGGTTATTATCTCGTCGCACAGGGGTTCTAATCTGTCTAAGACACGAGGGAGGTATCTGTCGGCTTCGCCCGTACCCACCACAAGCATTCCGACAATCTTCATTTCTCCCTCATTATTCTTTTTAAGTCTTTCGTTTTCAACAGCTCTCCATCAATTTTCACCTGCCTGTTTCTAACTCTTTCCTTCATCGCTTTTGCTTCAGCCGCCATTTTTGCCTCGTCCTGTTTATCTTTGGCTTTTGCCCTTGCCATACACGCCTTCTGAGAGTCCTTGCTGAAAATAGCTTTGGGATAAATGTGCCCGTCTGGGGCATAAGCACTTTTGGGAAGTTCTCCTTTGTGGTGTTTTTCCAGAATCCTCGCCATATCCTTGAACTTTTGTTTTTTGCTTCTTCCTGTGTACATCAGAACTTGTTGCTGTTTTTACTTTTGTTTTTAATTATATCGCCGGCTGCGTTATACCAAGCAGCCCTGAAGTCCCTCGGGGGGGACATATTGCCGTTCTGGTCACCTGCGTATTCAGCCCCCCTCCGCATAAACTCGTCGTGAAAAGAAATGGCGACCGTCTCTTTAAGCCAGACATCATCCTGCCCCTTCCAGTAGGGATTCCTCTCGGAGTCGAACTTGTAGTGGATGTTTCTTTTAGAGGGGTGAGGAAGCGGCTTGTTCTGCTCAGCTTGCTTTTTCTTTTCTTCTTCCTGAACCTCCTGGCGGATTTCCTCCCGAATATCCTTTTCCTTTTCCCTCAGCTTCTTCTCTATAATCTTTTCTAATTTTTCTTCTAAGTTGTCCATTGTCTAACCTGCAGACCTGCCCTTGACTTCCTCAGTCTGCTGTGGAGTCAAGGGAGGTTAGTCACAAGAAACTAATCTATCAGGAGACTATTCCTGACTGCCTTGATTTAATAACGCAGGCAGCTGCGTCTCTAAGCTCTTTAACACCGTAAATGACGTCAGTCACCCAAACAGTACCAAGGTTTTCAATCAAGTATTGTGATTGACTCCTGATTCTGCCCCCACCTGGGGTCTGGGTTCCGTACATGAACGCCTTGGGGTGAGCAAAAAGGTTGTAGTAGGCACTTGAGGCACCATCCGCTTGAATGTTGGTGGTCTCATACACGGGAACTCCGTAGAGTCTTCCCCTGTATGCCTTTCTCCTTCTCGGACTCATCCCGCCCAATCCACCGCTGGCTACGGGGTCGCTGTCATACACACCAGTGTATTTCGAGGTTCCCATTAAGTCGTGCCAGACAACGGTCGGGTGAAAGAAGAACGCACAGTCGTCGAATGGAACGTCGTCGTCCATTACGTTTTCGATTGCGTTTCTTACGTCAGCGTCTTCAACGTCAGATGCAGTATCGTTCACGGTCTGTGACAGACCCGAATAGAGAGCAAGCAGAGAAGTGTCAACCGCTTTGCCCACCTTATATACCGCCTGTTCGGCGTAGGCGGACAAAAGGTCTGACCCTCTGAGAATTTGCTGAAGCTCTTTGTCCTCAATCAAGTAAGCAAGGTGTGTCCAAGTGTCAATACTCAGCGTAAGCTGTGATTGGGCCGGGGAGTTCAGGGTTATCTCTGAGCCGGTGCTCTTCGAAGTCGCAGAGAATGTGTTGGAATAAATGTCGGTAATGTTTAATGTATCACCTCCACCTCCGAACATTCCTGAAAAGTCTGTGAAGAAATCAGCGGCTAAAAGAGACGATTCAAATTCTCTCTCTACTTTCGGGCTCCATACCTCTTGTAT
>CAZTIX010000003.1:0-4670 GCA_964613935.1 uncultured archaeon | reverse complement strand
TTTTAAAGTCCTAAATCTTTACGTTTTTTAGCTTTTCCCTGCTCAACAGCCTTGCGGGCTATGTTGTCCCAGTTGTCCCGAAGCTCCTTGTCGTCTTTAGATGACAAGTCTTCTTCGGCTGAGGACTTGCCTCGCCGGGTGGCTCCCGGAATCTTTTGTTCTGCCTCGACCTCCTCCCTACTTTTTGCGATTGCCCTTTTGACAAAATCGCTTTGGGCGGCTTCTGACAGAGAGACTCCTTTGCCACGAGCATAAGCAGAGATTTCTTCGATTTCATCCGAAGAATAGTCTTTCAGGGCGGAAACGGTTTTTACAAGGTCAATCGGGTCAGAGGCGTTAACTTTTGCTCTCTTTTCCCTTTCTTCCTTGGGAAGGCTTTTCTGAAGTTCCTCCAGCCGTTTCTTCGCCTCCTCCAGCTCTTTCTCCGTCCGTTCGTTTTTTTCTCTGTAATGCTCCTTTTGAGCTAAGGCAGACTTCAACTCTTTCTGCCCCTCTGATTTTTCAGGGTTTTCTCCCTCCTCAGTGTTTTTGGACTCCTGGGCGTCCTCTTGATTTTGTGTCTTTTCTGACATATTCATTTTTAAGTCTTTAGTGACTAATTGATTTTTTGTTTTTTATGGGGGTTTTCTCCCCCCGACCATTTTTTATATAAAACTGATTGGCTCGTTTCCTCCTCCTTCTCCCATAAGCCCTATCATCTCGTACTCTTCCTGTAGGGTGAAGAACAGGTCCATTATTCTGTCCCTCTCTTCTCCCTTGGCGTCTCTCGCCCTTGCCAGAACCGCATTAAGCCTTTCTGAGTAAATCTCACGGAGGACTTCCTTGTTGTCTTTTAGAAACTTTCTTTGCTTTTCGTTCATGCTTGAGTTGTTACTTCTCTTGTATTGGGGATATTAACCGGTTTTGGGGCTGAAATCGAACCTCCTTGTGCCGGAACGGAAAACCTGCTTTCCACTTCTTCTTCAAAGGCAAACATATCGTGGGGGTTCATTCCCGCCCAATCCAGAACCTTGTAAATCTGATTTTTCATTCTCGGGTTTTCAAATATTGCCGGGTTCGACCCTATAAGCTGAATAAGCATTTGGGCTGTGGCTATCCTGGAGTTGGTGTCAACCTGTTCTTGAACCAGATCAATGGTTACCTTGTAGTCGATATTCTCGAATATGTGCTTGGGGACGGGGACCCCTCTTTTCCTTTCTATATAGGTTTTAGAGATTTCCCGTATAACCCTGGCTTCTTCCGGAGAAGGAAGTCTTCCCTTCCTCGCTATCATTCTTGTTTCTATGCTTCTTGTTCTTTCGTTCTCCATTAACCGCCTCATTGTCTGGTGTTCGTCCGGGGACAGTTCTTCAAAGATAAGGTCGGTTTTTTCGTCAACCTGCTTGTGAAACTTGGGGATAACCCAGTCCTTTATCATCTCTCCAAGGTAGCTGGCAAGATTCTCCTTCATAAAACCGAAATACCCTGATGCCATCTGGGACTGAAGAACCGAAGTTCCAAGGGGAGTTCCCGCGGCAGGCCTCTCTCCTTTCATTATGTCCCAGCTAAATGCCCTTTCGTTGCGGTTTCTGTTCCACTTTTGGTCAGCATAACTGAAGGCGGTCAGGTTTCTTTCTTCGGTTGCTACCGGCTGGAGTTCACTTAAAATGCGAAGTATGTCACCGTTTTCAAGGTCGGTCAAAACGTTTTTGGCTATATTCTGGTCTCTTGTCTGGAAGATGCGGAGAGATGTCCATTTAAGCCCGCTCCTGAAAAAGTATTCTGTTTCGTTCTTCGCTATCTGGTTTTCAAGCATCTTCTCGCACTGCCCTCTTCCGAGGAATCTGCCCCACACTCCCTCCCACGCCAGGGTCCGGTAGCGGTCTTTATTGTCTGAGAACTTGGCTCTTGTAAGCTCCTCAAAGGCGTGTTCCCTGTCTTTTCCCTCGTCGGCAACCACAATATAGTTGTCGTCGGAATTTTCTGTGTAGCCGTACCTCTCGTAAACGTCTACAAAGTTCTCCTTATGCTTGCGTTTTGTTTTAATTACATCCTCGTAGTTCTCCCACTTGGCGTTTTTGGCTTCTCTCTCAAACTCGCTGAGTGTATAGCGGTGTTTCTCTATAATCGGCTGGTAGAGGCCGGTGGCGGTCGGGTCGCTTATGAGATTTCTCATAGGAACAATCTCCACGTTGTCGCCCACCCTCTTGGAAACAACATGCCCGTACCTCGGCCAGTCATACACAATTTTATTGATAAACCTCCCGAAGTTGTTTTTCTTCATCCATATCCTTAAAAGTTTCCCGTAAATCCAGGGGGCGTAATAGTCATTCGCCCTCTCGGACATAATCTTTACGTCCTTGACATCAATATCTATCATCTTGGTCGCCACCCAAGCGGGGTTGTCAACCACGTTAAAAAACGGCTTCTTCTGCCCCTGAGCGTCATAATCCGAGGTCAGGTATTTGGAGGCAAGGTAGTGGTCCAAAAGCTCAAGGAGCTTTGGCTGGGTGGGAGCAAAGCTCGGATTTAACTCAAGCTCCTCGTCCCGATAAAACTTTATCTCTTTTTGTATTTGTGTTTTTATGTCAGTCATTTTTATGCTGCCGCCACATCCCATAGCATTGCCCTGCGGCCTCCTCCCGGCCCTTGTCCTCGTTTTTTATAAGGTGGGCGATACAGCGGGATATGTAGCTGTCCTTGTCCTCGCCCTTTCTTGGCTCCGGCATATTAAATAAACATTTTAGAGTTTGTAATCTTTCTTTTGTTTTTGGCGAGCTCCTGCTTAATAGGCGAGACGGGGTGGGCCGGCCCCTGAAGCTCTGAAACAGCATAAGCGAGGCTCATAACGCAGTCGTCGTGTCCCGTTAGGGGTTTGTAGATAATTCTCTTGGAGGGGGTGAATTCCCAGCCAAAAGAGTTCAGCTCGTCTATCAGAATCGGTATTTTGGGGATTGTTATGTCTTTGTTCTCGATATAAACTGCCAGGGTTTCGATAAGCTCCTTTTTCTTCTGGGCTCTCCCTCCGGGGAGTTGGAACGGCTGGATAAAATACCCGTCCCTTTCAAGTTCTTCCACCATTGCGTCCCCGACATTGTTGGAATCGATAACTATCATTGCGTTGTTGTAGCGTCGGGCAGCCGATTCCACCTTTTTCTTCTGAAAAGCCCAGTCGAGCTTGTTGAAGCGGTCAAAATGAACCAGGTGGTTGTCGTAGGTGTCGATAACGGTCACTACCGTGAAGTCGTTCTTTCTTCCCAGGTCAAGCCCCATAATATACTGGTGTCCTGACTGGGCGTCTCTCATCTCTCCTTTTACAACCTCTTCCACCCTCCTGAAGACGGCTGCGGCGTCTGAAAGGAACTTTGCCTCGTATTCCTGGGCAAAAACAGCTTCAGGCAGGCGTTTCTTGGCTTTTTCCCAGTCTTCGTCGGTAAAATAAGGGCTTTCGCGGGATTCGTACCGAAACGCCCCTCCGGTTTCTTTGGCATTAACCCATAGTTCATAAAAAATATCTCTTCCTTTGGGGGTTGATATGTAAACCTGCTTTCCCCCTTTTATCTGGGTGGTGGGGAAAATGTATGTTTCCCACACATCTCTCGGGATTCTTGCCGCCTCGTCCACTACCACCAGGTCAAACCTCTTTCCAAGCATACCTTCCGGAGATTCAGCACTTCTTGCCTCTAAGCGTCCCAGAGGGATTCCGGGGTCTTTCAGCTTTCTGAAGTCAATCGACTGGGGGGGGCGCATACTGATAGCAGGAGCTAAGGGCGGAAACGCCCGTCTAATCCATATCTCCACGTATTCCAGTACCCTGTCACACAACTCGTAGGTTGGAGCCACCAGAAGCACCTGCTCGCCCTTTAGAAGGGCTTTTAGAATCTCATAAGCACAAACATAAGTCTTTCCGAACCCCCTGCCTGCGGCAATAACCACTTCTCTGGATTCAGAGGACAGGATACTCTCCTGTTTCTCGTGCGGCTTCCAGTCGATAGCTTCTCTTAAATCTTTTTCTATTAAGGCTTTAACCATTGTTGTCAAGTGTTGATTTTATACTTTACCGTGCAAAGGTTTATGTTTTGAACCTGAAGGGTTTTAAGGGTTTTGGGGTATTCTGTCAAGTTATGCCCTTAAAATGTCAGTTTTGGGATATTTTGTGTGGGGAGAAATGTCTTTTTTCATATATTTTGTGTGGGGAGTACGTTAATATTTTTCACATTTCCCAACTTTGCCTCCCCCTCCCCCCCTTACCTTCTTATGAACCTACACATTTATATCTCTTTAGTTATTATATTTACTTATTTAGGTTCAAATATGTTGCCTTGGGTTGGGGTTTTTGAGGTGGTGTGTGTGTAAATACCTACTACCCACAGTCTACTTACTACCTACGGCTCCCTACAGTCTACCTGCCCACAGTCTACTACCCGCTGTCCTTTACCCCTTTAAGATATACCTTATGGCTTGTTAGGTTGGTCTTTAGGGGGTTTGTTCTTGTCTTTTAGTATCTTAGTATTGATGCGTTTCTTTGTTTCTCCGTTAAGGTGAAGTTTAGCGCGCTTTAGCTGTTCTTTTATCTCATCTATGGTAGTAGGGAAGAATTTAGTTTGTTTTTTGCTCATTTATGCTTATTTCTTTAACTACCTTGTTTATGGCTTGGCCCGGGGTTAGGTCTTGGTATTTAGTGGGGGCGT
>CAZTIX010000002.1:0-19627 GCA_964613935.1 uncultured archaeon | reverse complement strand
AGTTCAAGCCAATCCTCCACTCCATGACCCCCCATGAGCTCGAGAACCCGAAACTGAGCCGCTCCAGGGTGGAGCGCATAGCGGAGGGCTCGGGAACAAAACCCGAAGACGTTCGGGCCCTGATACAGCAGTACAACCAAATGCGCGCGGGCATCAAGCGCCTCAAGAAGGACCGCCGCTTCGCCAAAATGTTCAAAGGGATGGCCAACGAGGTCGCCTGAAAACGGGTCCGCTCGCGCTCGGGAGCCCCAGGGCCCGATTTCGCTCCGTTTGCCGCCTTTTTAAGCCTTTTTCATCTAAATAAGCGGGTGGAAAAACCAACTGGCAGACCTGAATTTTGGCCTTGATTGAAAGGCCCGAATCTTACCCGAAATTTAGGCCTGGCTAGATGAGACAATGTCCGAGGAATACAAAGCCGAGAGCATAAAACTCCTGGAGGGCTTAACGGCGGTCAGAAAGAGGCCGGCGATGTACATAGGGGACACCACGTCTCGCGGCCTCCACCATCTGGTCGAGGAGGTCGTGGACAACTCCATAGACGAGGCCCTGGCGGGATACTGCGACTCGATAGAAGTCAGGATACTCCCCGGCAATATAATCCAAGTCGCCGACAACGGCAGGGGCATACCCGCCGACGTGCACCCCAAGTACAAGATAAGCGGCGTCGAGCTGGCCATGACCAAACTCCACGCGGGAGGAAAGTTCGGCGGCAAGGCCTACCAGGTGAGCGGGGGCTTGCACGGGGTGGGGGTCTCCGTGGTCAACGCCCTATCCGAATGGTGCGAGGTGACGGTGTATCGAGACGGTAAGGTTTATGCCCAGCGCTACGAGAGGGGGCGGCCCAAGACCAAACTCAAGGAGGCCGGCAGCTCCGACAAGACCGGGACCATGGTCAAATTCAAACCCGATTCCGAGATATTCCAGACCGAGGAGTATTCCTTCGAGACGCTCTCCAAAAGGCTGCGGGAGCTGGCGTTCCTTAACAAGGGCATAAGTATACACATAACCGACGAGCGGGAGAAGAAGGACGGCGAGCCCGCCAGCGAGCACGACTTCAAGTACGACGGAGGCATACGCGAATTCGTCGAGTTCATAAACAAGAACAAGGAGCCCCTCCACGACCCCATCTACTTCGAGACGGGCAGGGACGACGTCGAGATAGAAGTGGCTCTCCAGTGGAACGACAGCTTCGTGGAGAACATCTTCTCCTTCGCCAACAACATAAACACCATCGAGGGGGGCACCCACCTGTCCGGATTCAAGACCGCTCTGACCCGCGCGACAAACGACTACGTCGAGAAGAAGAAGCTGGGCAAGACCAAGGACCTCAAGCTCAGCGGAGACGATGCGAGGGAAGGACTCACGGCCGTAATATCGGTCAAGATAAAGGAGCCCCAGTTCGAGGGCCAGACCAAGACCAAGCTGGGCAACGGGCCGGTCAAGGGGCTGGTCGATTCGGCAGTGCACGAGAAGCTCTCCGAGTTCTTTGAGGAGAACCCCGCGGAGGCGGAGAAGATACTCATGAAGACCATAACCGCCGCACAGGCCCGCATGGCTGCGCGCAAGGCCAGGGAGCTGACCCGGCGGAAGGGCGCTTTGGAGTACACGGCCCTGCCCGGCAAACTGGCAGACTGCTCCAACCGCGACCCCGCCAAATGCGAGCTCTTCATAGTGGAGGGGGATTCCGCGGGCGGAAGCTGCAAGTCGGGACGCGACAGGGAGTTCCAGGCCATCCTGCCCCTGAAGGGGAAGATACTCAACGTGGAGAAGGCCCGGATAAACAAGATACTGGAGAACAATGAGATATCCACACTCATAACGGCGGTCGGAACGGGCATAGGCGAGGACTTCAACAAAGACAAATTGCGCTACCACAAAGTGATTCTAATGGCCGACGCCGACGTGGACGGCGCCCACATCCGGACCCTCCTGCTCACGTTCCTATATCGCTACATGGAGCCCCTGATAACCAACGGCCACGTCTACATAGCTCAGCCCCCCCTCTACAAGATATGGAGAGGGAAGGACGTCAGGTACGCGTACAACGAGGAGGAGCGGAAGGCGCTGATTCGGGAGATGGGAGACGGCATAAGCACCCAGAGATACAAAGGGCTCGGAGAGATGAACCCGGAGCAGCTGTGGGAGACCACCATGGACCCGGAGCGGCGCATAATGAAGAGAGTCACCCTCGAGGACGCGGTCGAGGCCGACCGCATATTCACCATACTGATGGGCGGCGAGGTCGAGCCCAGGAGGGAATTCATCATAAAATACGCGAAAGAGGTCAAGAACCTCGACATATGACGAACGATGGCTGAGGACAAAACAGCGGACGGCGCGGAAGGAGGCAAGGCTCCCGAAAAGGGCGCCGGAGAGCCCGAAAGGGGCGGCAAGGGAGCCGAACCCGGGAAGGGGGGCGCCCCCGGCGGAGGCGAGGGCTCCAACCCCCCACAGGCCGGCCGAAGGGTAATCGCGCGGGAGCTCGAGGAGGAGATGAAGGACTCCTACATAGACTACTCCATGAGCGTTATCGTGGGAAGGGCCCTTCCGGACGTTCGCGACGGCCTGAAGCCCGTGCACCGCAGGATACTCTACGCCATGAACGACCTGGGGCTGCACTACAACAAGCCCTACAAGAAAAGCGCGAGGGTGGTCGGAGAGACCCTAGGTAAATACCATCCCCACGGCGACACTGCGGTTTACGACGCAATGGTCCGTATGGCCCAAAGCTTCTCGATGAGATATCCTCTCGTAGACGGGCAGGGCAACTTCGGCAGCGTCGACGGAGACTCGGCCGCGGCCATGAGGTACACAGAGACGCGCATGGCCCGGATGTCCGGGGAAATGCTGGCCGACATAGACAAGGACACGGTGGACTTCACTCCCAACTTCGACGATTCTCTGGAAGAGCCCACGGTGCTGCCCGCCAAGGTGCCCAACCTCCTGGTCAACGGCTCTTCCGGGATAGCGGTGGGCATGGCCACCAACATACCCCCACACAACCTCTCCGAGATAATCGACGGGACCGTCGCCATGATAGAGAACCCCGACATAACCGTGCAGGAGCTGATGGAGCACGTGAAGGGCCCTGACTTCCCGACCGGGGCCATAATCTGCGGCAAGGGCGGGATAGCTCAGGCCTACAACACCGGCCGGGGCAGCATAAAACTTAGGGCGAGGACCGAGATAACCCAACACAAGAAGCATGAGCGCATAGTGGTCACGGAGCTCCCCTATCAAATAAACAAGGCCAACTTGGTCTCCTCGATAGCGGACCTGGTCAAGGACAGGAGGATAGAGGGCATCTCCGACATACGCGACGAGTCGGACCGGCGCGGCATGAGGATAGTCATAGAGATAAAAAGCGGCGCACAGGCGGAAGTAGTCCTCAACCAGCTCTTCAAGCACACCACCATGGAGGCGACCTTCGGCGTCATAAACCTGGCCCTTGTTGACAACAAGCCGACCGTTTTGGACCTGAAGGGCATGATAGGGCAGTTCATCAGGCATCGAAAGGACGTCATAACCCGGAGGTGCCGGTTCGAGCTGGAGAAGTCCGAGGCGCACACACACATACTTGAGGGGCTGCGCATCGCTCTGGACAGGATAGACGCAGTAATCAAACTTCTGCGCGCGTCCAAAAACGCCGACGAGGCCAAGGCGGGCCTGAAGAAGGACTTCGACCTCTCCGAGAAGCAGGCCAAGGCCATCTTGGAAATGAGGCTTCAGAAGCTTACGGGCCTGGAGCGGGAGAAGATAGACCAGGAGTACGGAGAGCTGACCGAATACATCAAATGGCTGAAGGGCGTGCTGGCCGACGAGGCCAAAGTGCTTGATATAATCAAGAAAGAGCTCGCGGAAATCAAAGAGACCTACGGGGACGAGCGGCGCAGCTCCATAGGCGCATCCGTGGACGAGATAGAGATGGAGGACCTGATACCCGAAGAAAGGATGGTCGTCTCCATAACTCACCAGGGATACATAAAGCGGCTCCCGGCGGCGACCTATCGCGCGCAGAAGAGGGGCGGCCGGGGGATAATGGGCATGGAGACGAAAGACGACGATTTCGTGGAAAGGCTGTTCGTCGCTTCCACCCACGACTACATGCTCTTCTTCACCAGCGAGGGCAGAGTCTACTGGCTGAAGGTCTACCAGCTGCCGGTGGAGGGCAGGTACAGCAAGGGGAAGGCAATGGTCAACCTGCTGAAGCTGGAGAAAGAGGAGAGGATAACGGCCGCCATAAAGATAAGCGAGTTCGCCGAAGGCTATTATCTGTCTATGGTGACCCGCAAAGGACTGGTGAAGAAAACGGACCTCACCGCTTACAGCAGGCCGCGGAAGGGGGGCATAATCGCCATAAACTTGCGCAAGGGCGACGATTTGGTCAAGGTGCTCCTGACGGACGGGAGCGACGAGCTGCTGGTCTCCACCAAAAACGGCAAGTCCATTCGCTTCAGCGAGAAAGACGCCCGACCCCTGGGCCGCAACTCGATGGGGGTCAAGGCGATCAAGCTGAAGAAAGAGGATGCGGTTGTGGGGGCGGTGCTGATAGACGAGGACTACTGCCTGCTCACCGTGACCGAAAGCGGATACGGCAAGCGCACGGACTTCGCCCAATACCCCCCCCAGAAGAGGGGCGGGCAGGGAGTAATAGACATAAAGACAAGCAAGAGGAAC
This sequence comes from uncultured archaeon, assembly GCA_964613935.1. Taxonomy (GTDB): domain Archaea; phylum Altiarchaeota; class Altiarchaeia; order JAFGQM01; family JAFGQM01; genus CAZQBY01. The sequence continues at coordinate 14,950 of CAZTIX010000002.1, read as the reverse complement.
GGCCTGGTGGTGGCGACCCGGGCGGTCCACGAGGACGACGAGCTGATGGCCATAACCTCAAAAGGGGTTGTGATAAGGGTTCCAGTCTCCGACATCTCTAAGATCGGGAGGAACACCCAGGGAGTCAGGATAATGAAGCTGGAGAAGGGCAACAAAATAGTCTCCATAGCGCGTCTGGTGAAAGAGGAGGAAGAGCCGGAGGACTCTGAAGAAGGAGACAAGCCGCCAGGAAAGCCTCCAAAGGGGCAAGAGCCGCGTGGGGAAGAAGACGCCAGGAAGGGCAGCAAAGGGGAGGAGGGCCCCGGAGAGGAAGAGGAGGATTCCGAAGAAGGGAGCAAGCCCCTCCCGGACCAGGTCCAGAAGCCCGAAAGACCGGAGCGCGCGGACAAGGAACCTGGAGGAAGCCAAAGCTCCGAGAAAGAGATATTCCCAAAAGAGGAGCCGGGGTCTGAAGAGCCGGGAGAGAATCCGCTGGACGAGGTGCCTTCAATCGAGGTCCCCGACTATCTGCTGAGATACATAAAGGCCAACCCGAACTCACCCAAGGCCATAAGGCTGGCAAAGGAATACGGGATAGAGCTTTGAGGTTTTTGACGGTCTTGGTCTTCCAAACCCCTAAGCGAGTTTGTAGTACCTAAAAACTGAACACCACTCAAAATAAAACGGCTTGTTGGGAGAACTTTTAATAGCTGAATATCTAAAATGTAGTACCTAATTTTTATAAGCGAACCAGCTAAATAACACAAATGGCGCATGTGGTCGAGAAGGAAATAAACGGCGGCCAGTACCTCTACCTCTACGAATCTTTCAGGGAGGGCGGCCGGGTGAGGAAAAGATTCATCAGGTATTTGGGCAAGAAGCCGGAGTTGGCCCCGGGAAGATTGAGTGGGCCTGGCCAGATTTGAACTGGCGACCTCTCGATTATCAGTCGAGCGCTCTAACCAAGCTGAGCCACAGGCCCGCGCGTCTATTTTGAAGATTTCGGCTGAAAAAGGTTTTCCGCCAGCCGGCAGCGCGCGTAAAACCCCTGAATCTCCTTCATTTTTAATACTCTAAATTGTAATATAAGCGCTTTTTGAGGTTATAATGGACAAGGATATCACCATAGCTGCGATAGTGGCGATAATCGCCGTGATAGTGGTAACCCTGCTCATCAATCCCTTCGGCAGCCCCGCCGGCGTCGGGGAGGCCGGGCCCGCCGACGATTTGGACGGAGAGTCCGATTCTGAAGAAGGCGACGATGCCTCTGAAGGGAATGCGGGAGAGACCGGACCCGAGTCCGGAGACGGTGAGGCTGCGCCTCCGGCCGGCAACGGGGAGGAGATAGAGTACGAGAATGCCACTTATGGAGTGACGCTCCCAGAGATAGAGGGGGACTGCACCCTGTACCAGAACGTGGCCGAGGACGAATACAAGTGCTTCGGGACCGCCGGCAACTACAGCATCATGGCAACCAACGAGTATCGCGTGGCCAACGAATCCGGTTCGTATTTCTGCAAGCCGACCGAGTACGGCTGCAAGCTCCACCAAAGAGTCGACCTAAACCAAGGATGATGTCCCCCGGACGCCCACCGGTTTACGCCCTGATACTGCTCTCGCTTATTTCCTTGGTCGGGGGGCAGACGCCCGCCGACTGCCAGGGGAGCGGACAGTACTGTGCCGGAAATGCCCTCTACGAATGCGTAGCCGGAGAGCCCAGATTCGTCGAGGAGTGCTCCTACGAGTGCCAAGGCGGGGAATGCGTGGATGAGCCCCTGGCCCCCAACATACAGTATCAGATTACCGAGCCGGAGGAGCCTCAGGACAGCGACCTGCTCCCCTACTTGGCCGTGGGCGTCGTAGCGTTCCTGATAGTCGTTCTCTTCGCCAGGATGGCGCTCAGGAAATAATTCAAGGCCGCTTCAATATATGTGGGCCCCCCCATTCAGGGGGGCATAGGACCACTTATCGTCCGGCATCTCCTGCAGCCCACTCATCTCGAACTCGTTTCTGTGGACGAGGTAATAATCAAAGAACTCCGGAGTGACCCCGTAGACCTCGTCCACGTCAGGGTCGTACAGCCTGCTGCGGCCGAGCATCGCGTCGGACCACTCCCCCGCCATCCTGCCCTCGGCCTCGAGCTTGCTTTCCCATCCCTCCATTATGATGTCCGAGGTCTTGCCCAGGGCGTTGCCCGCTTGGAGGGCGCCCGCTGCGGCCCGATTGCCGGCGTCTATGCAGCCGGACACATACTCCTGGCTCACGGAGAACGTCCTCAAACTCTCCCGCAGGGAGGGCGCCAAGAGGTCGAGGAGTCCTTCCGGGGCGGTGATGCCGACGACCATCATGCCGTAGCCGAGGCCGAAGCCCAGGTCTGCCGTCAGCACATAGAAGTAGCCCTCCCCGGGCTTCCCGTTCTGGACGAATTTAGCTCTTATAAGCTTCGCATCGGTCGCGAAATAGGGCCGCTCCCGCGCCTCCGCGCTTATGATTTCAACATCCTCCAGGACCGGCGCCTGGGGGAAAACCCCTTGGAAGATATCTCCGGAGACAAGCTCCCCGAAATTCCGAAGATAGTTCTCAGAGGTCAGGGGGTCCACTACCGGGCTATCGGCCCACAGGACGGGATAGCCGCCCATGGCCATGTAAGCCAGATCGCTTTCCCTCGCCCCTTCGCTGGTGTACACCGGCCCGGCCTCCGAGAAGTAGAAGACCTGCTTCAGCTCGCTGTCGGGGTCTCTTGCCAGAATCGACTTCGTGGGGCATTCGCCCCCCGCGTAGACGTCCCATCCGTCCGGCACGCCCATGGAAATCTCCGAGTCGGTCCAAAAGACTAACCGCAGCTTCCGGGTTTTGGCGACTTCCCCTATCGGGGACCGGTTGGCCGCAGTCTCGACGTCCTCGACCGCCACCCCATCATCAGGATGGGCCTCCCCACCGTCCTCGCCTTTTGCGACGGACTCCTCGCCGGCACCGTCTTCTTCGCCAACCGTCTCATCGCCAGTCTCGTCTTCCGGACCGGTTTCACCCACATCCTCCCCCGCATCTCCGACAGGTCTACCGGGCTCTTGGGTCAGAAAGAACACGGCCAGGACGAGGGTCAGGACGAGGGCCGCGGCGATGACACTCCAGAAGGGGAGGTTTTTGTCCATGCCGCTTACTCTAACATCCTCCACAATAAAAATTCAATGAGAAGCAAAGCCCCCGGAGGGATTTGAACCCTCGACCTAGTGATTGCTTGACCCCCCCGGCGAATCGTTCTTTCCGCCGGCGCTTTCTTTTGAAGAAAGGGCCGTACAAGTCACTCGCTCTGCCAGACTGAGCTACGGAGGCGCGCGAATATGCCTATAATGCGCATCATCGGTTAAAAGGGCGAGGCGCGCTCGGATAGACTCCCCGCCGGCCTGATGCGTGATTTTTGCGTTTTTAGGAATAAAAGAGTGCCGATGCGGGGCGAAAAGGCGGACGCACCCTTCGAGCACATGACCTTTTCGCAAGCATCGGCCGGGCCGAAGCCCAGAATCGTGAGTGCCGATGCGGGGATGTCGAGGCGCATACAAGCCCTTGTCAGACCGCCTTGACAGTCGCATCGGCCGGGCCGAAGCCCAGAATCGTGAGTGCCGATGCGGGGACTTGAACCCCGGACCTCCACGTTGCCCAGAGCGCTCTTGTCGTCACGGAACCCAGAACTGAGAACCGAAGACCCTTATGAGCGTGGCGCTCTAACCAACTGAGCTACATCGGCGCTTGGAAATCCGATTTGAGGGCTCTATTTAGACCTTGAGGCTATAAGAAGCTAAGGAGCCTTTATCCTCTCCGGGTTCTCAATGCCCTCGGCAATCCCTATCAATCCGCCCACCAGATTGGTGGTCCACAGGAATATCAGGCGGTAGAGGAAGACCGACGCCCCCGCCACCAGCGCCGAGACGCTGCCCGCCAGGGCGCTGCTGGAGACGACCTCATAAACCACCAGTCCAGAAGGAACCAGGGATATCAGGCCGATTACCGAGGCCACTATGTGTATCATCAACACGGCGAAGAACGAGATTTCCACCCCGAACCCGACGGTCAGTATGGAGTACAGGCACAGGACGTGGGCTATCTGGGGTATCAGGAACAGCGCCACCGAACTGAGCAGGTGGCCCTTGTCCTTCAAAACCAGTTTCAAAGAGTCGTAGGACTTGTTGAACTCCATGTCGAATATGCTGTGCTCGTAGGTGACTTTGCGTCTCTTCACCTTGTTGTACACCTTATTGTAAGTCTTCAGAACCTTGAATACTATCCTTTGAACAAGCCCCTTCTTCGTGAGCAGGAGTATCCACCCCATGGTTATTATCGAGAACAAAGACACGACTATGATTACCGGAATCAAGTATTCTGCGGGTATCCCGATAAGATACTGGGAGAGTATGACACCAACCGTGGAGAAGACGCTGACCGACATGCCCCATGAGGAGACGTACATGCCTATGGCCGCAAGGGTCTTGGTGTAGGAGAGCCTGTAGAAGCGCTCCAGGAAGTAAGCCATGCCGGCCTCCCCTATCGGCGTTATGGTCGGGGCCACGTTGTCCAGAAACGAGCCGAATATCCAGGCCTTGGCCAGACCGGCCAGGGGGGGAGTCGCCCCCATGAATCTAAGGCAGCGATACAATATTAACATGCCGGCCCCTATGGCCGACAGATAAAGCAGGAAGCCCATGAGGACGCTCACCGGTTGGACCTTCATTATGGCGCTGAAGAGGTCTCCCTCGCCGGGGGGCTGCAGGACAAGATAGAACCCGGCCATCCACAAGACGAAAACAATCGCAGTGAATAAATATCTTCTGGCCATTTTGGGCGGGTTATTGAGGTTTTGGCGCTAAAAAACGTTTTAATGCGAGAAGCTCCAAATAATAAGCCTTCCTGGGCCGGTAGATCAGCCTGGTAGATCGCTACCTTGGCATGGTAGAGGCCCCGGGTTCGAATCCCGGCCGGTCCATCTCATTCGCAGCGGGTCAGCATCGATGGCCCGGCCTTATGTCAAGGAGGGTGGGCCAAGTGCAATAACTCCCCGGCATCCCGGCCTCACTTGAAGAAGAACTCGAGGGACATCGCCAGACCGGCGGTCACCAGGCCGAAGATTGCCATCTTGGTCCCCGACCATATGATGTTCTCTCTTGAGAGTTTGCCCAGGTATATTCCCAACCCGAACAGCAGAGAGACCGTCAGCGCAATCGACGTTAGCGCAGCAGAGCTCACCTCTGCGAAGATGAAGGGAATCACCGGCAGGACCGCGCCGAAGAACGTGGAGGCCGCGTCCGAGATGCCGCTCATCCATATCTTCCTCCTTTGCCCCTCGTATATTTTAGTATCCTTGAGCTTGACGTCCGAGCCGACCAGGTCCTCCTCGTATCTTGCGAGGTCGACCATCACTCCGGCCTTCTCCGCGGTCAGGGCCCCCAGCAGGTTGGATATGGAGTTTGCTATGCCTCCGCCCAACCCGGCGGCGACTATGACCTTGGGATCTCCGCTTATGGCCGCCCCCAGGACTATGCCGAGCGTTGACAATGAGCCGTCTATCAGACCACGGGTTATGTAACGGATTATGAACATGTTCAGTCTTGAGGAGTCTCCACGACCTCGATTATCTCCTTTCCGGCCACCACGTTGTCCACGCTGTGCACGGAGCCGCCGTGAGAGCGTATGGCCTTCTCAATCTCTTTAATCTTCAGGGCAGTTCCTTCCAGAACCAGCTTCAGGTTTATGACGTTTTTGTCCATCTCGCTAACCATGGCGTTTGTCCCCCTGACCGCGGCCAGGTCAGCCAAATCCTGGGTCATCTTGACCACGTCTACCGCGTTTGGAATCACAACGTCCAAAACCAACCTTCTGATTTTTGCCATGGTGAATTAGGCCCTACTTGAATAAATATGCTAAAAGAAACGCTTGGCGCCGGATTTCGTGCGGCTGTACTCCCCGAATTCGCTGCCGGCGAGTTGCTCTGCCGTGAATATCGGTCCGTCTTTGCACACTAGCAGGCCGCTCGGGTCGATTGCGCACGAGCCGCACACCCCCATGCCGCATTTCATGTAGCGCTCCAGGCTGGCCTGGCAGGGGATCTTCTTCTCGAGGCAGATGTCCACTGCCCGCCGCATCATCAGCTCTGGGCCGCAGGTCAGGACGACATCGTGTTTCCCGCCTTCCAGCACGCCCTTCAGAGCGTCGCAGGCGTAGCAGTGCTTGCCGAAGGAGCCGTCGTCGGTTGTGAAGAGGGCTTCGGTATTCGTTTTTTCGAGCTCTTTCCTGAAGACCAGACAATCCGCGCTGCGCGCGCCGTAGATGACAGTGACCTTTGCCTTTTCGCCCTCGATAATCGGCATCATGGGAGCGAGCCCTATGCCGCCGGCAACCGCGCAGACGCTTTCGGCCTTTTCGAGATCCCATCCGTTCCCGTAAGGACCCCTCACACCCACCTTGTCACCCTCCTTGAGGGAGAACATGGCTTTGGTGAACCTGCCCTTGATGTCGTAGGTTATCTCGCTCTTTTTGCCTATCCGGCTGAGGGTGAACGGCTTCTCGCCCACCCCGGGCATCCAGAGCATCACGAACTGCCCTGCGCGCCCCCCTATGGCCTTGTCCAGGACCAGGGTCTTGATGTCCTCTCTCCTCTGCCTGTTCTCCAGTACTCCGACCACTTCCGGTTTATCCATGAGCGACACCCCTCATATCCTCCAGGCCCTTGAAGCCCTCTTTCCTCATGAACTCTTTGAGCTCCTTCAGGACCAGCCCGAATATCTCAATACCCCTGTATCTTATCCCAGTGCCGATTCCCACCGCGCTCGCACCCGCCATTATCGCCTCGGCGGCGTCCTCGCCGGTGAGGATTCCGCCCATGCCGAGCACAGGGATATCCACCGCCCCGCAGATGTCGTAGACGCATCTCACCATTATCGGCTTGACTGCCGGACCGCTCATGCCCCCTGACTTGTTGGCCAGGACGGGCCTGCGCGCCTTCAGGTCGATTACCATGCCGGGCCCCAGGGTGTTTATCGCGGTTATGCCGTCGGCGCCCGCCTTCTCCACCGCGCGCGCGACATCACCTATGCCCGGGACGTTGGGACTGAGCTTGACCAGGAGGGGAGTAGTCTTCGCGGATTTCTTTATCGCTTTCACCACCTTGGATGCGTCCTCGCAGCTGCTGGCGAACGGGTGGCCGAACTCGTGCTCGACGTTGGGGCAGGAGATGTTGGCCTCCAGAAGGTCGGCATTGCCGTCCAGCTTCTTGGCAACTTCAGCGTACTCCACGACTGTCCTGCCGTAGAAAGATGCTATTATCGGTTTTTCAGAAACTTCCTTGTATGCGCGCAGCTCCTGGAGGGCCTCCTCGACGCCGGCGGTGGGCAGCCCGACCGCGTTGAGATAGCCGCCCTCCACCTCGACCATGATGGGGTTGTCGTGGCCTTCGCGAGCCTCCGGCCCTATCGACTTCTTGGTCACAGCGCCCGCCCCAGCTTTCGCGACGCGCGCAAGGCTGGCGCCCGTGACGCCGAGGATTCCGGAAGCGAGGACCGTCGGGTTTTCCAGCTCCACCCCGCAGAGTTCGGTCGAGAGCATTCTGCTTATTTTGAGGGTTTTTCGAATAAAATGGCTTTTATATGTTTATTGCTAATTCTATCATGCCTCCGCGCAGATGGCTGAGCAGGCCCCAGATAATGGACAAATTCCACTCAAAACACCTCCATCAACAAGTCTCAAAAATGAGAAGGGACCACAAAAGGCGGAAAGGGAGATACCCTCCATGGGCCAGAAAAAGCGAGGGCGGTTGGCACTACCGTGAAGACTTGGTCCGGAGAGTACACAAAGCGAATATGGAAGCAGCGGCCCAAGAGCGCATCGATGTGACGCGCCGCCACGACCCCTCGGTCTAACCTTTTTTATTTTCTCACTTACAAACTTAGTATGCCGAGATTCATTGTAGTTACGGGCGGTGTTTTGTCGGGTCTGGGCAAGGGCGTGACGGCTGCTTCTATAGGGCGCATACTCCAATCCAAGGGCTTCTCTGCCGTTCCAATCAAGATAGACGGTTATCTCAACACGGACGCCGGGACCATGAACCCCTACGAGCACGGGGAGGTCTACGTCACGGACGACGGGGGCGAAATCGACCTGGACATCGGCCACTACGAGCGCTTCATGAACCTCAGCCTCGGCAAGGACAACAACATGACCACCGGGTCGGTCTACGGCGAGGTGATACGCAAGGAGCGCCATGGCGACTATCTCGGAAAGACGGTGCAGGTCATCCCCCACGTCACCGACGAGATAAAGAGAAGAATCAAGAAGGTGGCCCGCGACTCCAAAGCCGATTTCGTGCTGATAGAGGTGGGCGGCACCATCGGGGACCTGGAGAACATGGTGTTCGTCGAGGCCCTGCGCCAGCTCTACGCGGAGAGCCCGGACAAAGTGATGTTCATACACGTCTCCTTCGTCCCCAGGATAATAAGCGGCGAGCACAAGACCAAGCCCACCCAGAGAAGCGTCAAGGAGCTCCAAAGCCTGGGAATCCAGCCCAACATCGTCATCTGCCGCGCGGACAAGCGCCTGACCAAGAAGATAAAGAAGAAGATAGCCCTGTTCTGCTCCGTCTCGGGCGACTGCGTCATAAGCAACCCCGACGTCGCATCCCTCTATGAGGTGCCGCTGGTCTTCGAGGAGCAGGGACTCAGCGATATAATCTTCGACAGGTTCTCGGCAAAACCGAAGAAGAAGGACATGAAGGAGTGGAGGAAACTGGTCGACACGGACAAGAAGCCGGACAAGGAAGCCACCATCGCGATGGTCGGTAAATACACCCACCTCAAGGACGCTTATCTCAGCATAAAGGAGGCCCTGCACCACGCCGCTATAAAGCACGACTGCAGGGTCGAAATCAAATGGGTCGAAGCCGAGGACCTGGAGGAAGGCGGCGCGGACGCGTGCCTCGGCGACGTCGGCGGCGTCATAGTCCCGGGGGGCTTCGGAGTCAGGGGCACCGGCGGCAAGATAGAAGCCATAAGATATGCCCGGGAGAAAAAGATACCCTTCCTCGGAATATGCTACGGACTCCACATGGCGGTGGTGGAATTCGCGCGCAATGTATGCGGCATGAAGGGTGCCCACAGCACCGAGGCCGACCCGGAGACTGATTTCCCGGTCATAGACCTCCTTCCGGAGCAGAAGGAGACCGACGACATGGGCGGCACGATGAGGCTGGGCGCCTACGACTGCGAAATAAAACCGGGAACGCTTGCGAAAAGAGTCTACGGAAAGAGCAAAATCTCCGAGCGTCATCGCCACAGGTGGGAAGTCAACAACCAATACAGGGGAAGGCTTGAAGAGAACGGCATGGTCTTTTCCGGCATAAACGAAAAGCGCGATTTAGTCGAGATACTGGAGCTCCCTGACCATCCCTACTTCATAGCCTGCCAGTTCCATCCGGAGTTCACCTCGAGAATCGAGAAGCCGGGTCCGCTCTTCGACCATCTAGTCAGGGCGGCCCTATCCTGACGCGTCCGGCATCTCGGATTTGTACTCGTCGCCCTTCTCGGCTTCCCCCCCACCCTCCGCACCTTCGCCCTTCTTACGGCCCTTTTTCCTTTTGGGCTCTATGACCTTCTTCCAGATTATTATGCCGACAGCGGCGGCCAGCAGTAGCAGAATCAGCATGCTGTCGGTAGACTCCTCGCCGCTCGGGGAGGGCTCTTCGGAGGCGTGGCTCCCGCCGGAGGGGCGGGCCACCTCCGGCTCCCAAATGATTATGTTGTTGCCCTTGTAGTTCTCCTTGACCTTCCCGCCCGGATCCACGGCTATCTTGAAGGTGGAGTTCTCGCCGGGCTTGTAGAGGAGTGGGAGCTTCAGCTCCGTCTGCTCGCCAGCCCCCAAATCCACGCTCTTTCTGGACTCCTCCGACGTGCCGTTGGGGAGCTGCTTAATCAGAATCACCTCCACATCCTCCAGGTCCAGCCTGCCCCTATTCTCAATGGTTACCAAGGCCTTCCCGCTGGTCTCCTGGGTGGCTACTCCGAGGTTGCCGGGGAAGGAATAGCTGACGATTCGCAAATCGTTGTGAAAGCCTCTGAAAAAACCGTTGTTGAGCTCATTGGCTTCGCCGATTTCTTCGAAAGGATCAACCTCCGCGTAGATGCCGACCTCCCCCGGAGGCAGACGAACCTCCCAGCCCAGCGAGGCGTTTGCCTCCTCGCCCGCCCCCAAGCCTGGAAGGGATGTGTTGCCCACCGGATTGTCCAGCACGGGGGAGCGGGTGTACAGGGCAAGCGTGGCGTTCGTGGAGGGCGCGTCCCCCCTGTTGACGATTGACACGGAGATGTTGATTACGTCTCCGTTCTCCGGAAAATCGTCGGAGAAGGACAGGTTGCCGATTGCCAGGTCCGGTTTGTCCGGCGAATCCAGGAGCTTTATCTGGTTGCTGAACCGATAGGCCAGGACCATCTCCAGGTTGCCGTCCCCGTCCGCGTCCGCAACGGCCGGCGAAGCGAAAAGCCCCGTTCCGCCAGAATAGGTCCACTCTACCTCTCCGCTTTCAATGTCTATGACATAGAGCCTCCCCTCCCTGCTTCCGACCGCGGCCTCGACCGTCCCGTCTCGGTCCAAGTCCGCCAGCGCCGGCGAGGAGAAAACACTCCATCCGCCGGTGTCCACGGACCACAACTCCTCACCCTGGCTGTCTAGGCCGTATATCCTGTTCTCGCTCTTCACGTAGGCTCCGTGTACCTCGGTTTCGGCCGCAGTGGCGAAGACCACAGTATAGTTGTCGCTGCCGCTTATTGCCGGAGAACCGGTTATGGCCGCGTTCGCAGTGAATGTCTCTTCTATATTGCCCGCCTTCACGAAAAGGAGCTCGCCGCCCTCCGTCCCGATAATCACGCGCTTGTCGGGGGCTATCGCCGGCGAGGAATAGATGATTTTCGAATCCGCTTCAAGATGCCAGACCAGGGTGCCGTCCTCGTTCAGGACATACAGGATCCCATCCTGAGCGGCGAAGGCGATCTCTAGCCCATCATCATCGTCCAGATTGCCGATGGCGGGTGAGGAGGTCACTTCCTTGGACGTGGGGTAGGTCCACTCGGGAATCCCGCTCATCCCGTCAAACGCGTGAAGCCCCCCGTCGGAGCCTATGTAGACCTCGATGTTGCCATCTCCATCTCCGTCGTAGACTAGAGGAGACGACCTGAAGGTCCCCACCGCCTTCCTGAAGGACCATATCTCCTCGCCGCTCTCTCCGTCGAGCGCGTAGACCGCCCCTCCATTGGTGCCGAAAACCACGTCCAGGTCGCCGTCTCGGTCCAGGTCCGCGAGGGCGGGCGACGAGTGCGCGCCGTATTCGGAAGAGAAGCTCCATACCGGCTCCCCCGAGACGGACAGCATCATGAGAGAATCGGTTTGCGAGCCTTGCGCCTTCTCCAGCGGCACGACCACCTCCAGCCCCCCTCTTCCGGCGAGCTCGCCCACCACCGGAGAGCCGAACGCTCCCCGGGGAAGATTGTGCGTCCATGAGACCAGGAAGTCTTCATCCAGGTCGCCCGAGCCGTTGCAAAGTCCTGTTCTGGCCGGATTGCCCCTGAACATGGGCCAGGATTCGCCCGCTGCCGAAGGCGGCATGAAGACCTCTCCGAACCGGCCGGCAAAGGAGGCGTTGGCGGAATCGGGCGTCAAGGGCCCCGTCTCTTTCTCTTCTTCAATGAATTCGAATGTGACTCCGGCAACCTCCTTCACCGCTCCATGCTTGTCCGATATTGTCATTAAAACCTGGTCGCCGGAATCCACATTCTGGCAGCCCATGCCGAAGCTCTCGGTCTTGCCCATGGCTATGTCCTTGCTGTCGGTGGCATCGGTGCAGGAGAGCTCGTCCGCGTCATAGGTCACGTTCACAGCCACTCCCTCTAGACCATACTCGCCAGTGTTCTTGAGGAGGATGTCGAATCTGACCTCCTGGCTCAGAGACGTGTTCTCCACGACAACCCCCATCTTGGTATCGGGCGCCAGGACCTCTATTCCCATCCTCGGCGGCTCGAGGATTACTGTCGTGCTGTCACCATGGATGTCGTAGTCTTCCGTTCCAGGCGCGTCGGCTCTTATCTCCACCTCAGTCTCTTGCCAGATGAAGCCGGAAGCGGTCACGGTGAAGGATTCGTCGTCTCCCTTGGCTATCGTGGCGCTGGAGGGGGAGTAGGAGAAGCTCAGCCCGTCACCGGTCGCCGAGACCGTGACATCTGAAACGTCCCAGTTCTCGGACGGGTTGCTGACGGTAACCTCGATATCGACACTGCCGCCAGTCTCATATCGGCTGTCTTCGGAATCTATCTCTAAGTCTATGCGCTCATCGGCGGCGCAGAGGGGCAGCAAGAGGACCAGTGCCAGGACCGCTGTCCAAGGAATCCGCCCCTTCATTTTGAAGCGACCGTCTCCATCATTTATTATAACATCTATTATGCGAAACCCGTTAAAAACCCAAGAGCCAAGGCAGACTACTCGTATCTCAGCACCACTGCCGGCTGCAGTCGGGCGGCCTCGCGGGCCGGCAGTATTCCGCTGAGCACCGCCAGAGCCAAGGCGAACACGGTGACGTTGGTTATCAAAGCGGGCGTGATGACGGCGGCCATCTGATTCACCATGCTGTTGAAGGCGCCCACCGCCCCCACGCTCAGGGCAAGGCCTATGACCTCGCCGGCCAGCGCGATTATGATTGCCTCCAGCATGACCTCCAGGAGAATCTCGTTGGTGGTGGCTCCCAGTGCCTTCATGGTGCCTATCTCCTTCCTCCTCTCCCTCACGCTCATGAACATGACGTTCATTATGCCCAGGCCCGCTATGAGGGCCGCTATCGAGCCTATGGCGAAGGTCAGGGCGGTCAGCTGGCCGGTGAACTTCTCGGCCTCCCGGGCAGCATCCTTCTCCGTGAGGACCTGTATGTCTGTGTAGAGCCCCCTTACCTCGTTCGCTACCGATTCGGCCTCGTCGGCGCTCACCGGCGTGACCATTATTACGGTGACCTTGTCCTCCATCCTCAGAATCTCTTGGGCCGGCTCGAGAGAGGTGAGGATCCCATAGTCCTCTCTCGAGCCCGTGATGCCCAAAACCCCGACTATGTCGTACCTCTTGCTTCTAATCTCCAACTGGTCGTCTGCCTGCAACCCGGTGTTCTCGGCGTAGTAATAGCCGAGCATCACCTCGTCCGCCCCCTCCTCGGGAAACCGTCCCTCCTCCGGCTCGACATCTATGTCGAAGAGGTCTATGTCGCTTATGTGCGCGCCGTAGACGCTCCCCGCCCCGGGCACAGAGCCGGCCATGAACCCTGTCACCCGGTCAATTCCGGAGAGGCCGGAAAGCTCGTCCAGCATGCCCTCGTCCAGCTCGCTGGAAACGAAGTTCTGGAAGCCGACTCCCTCCGATGTTATCGTGATCTTTCCGGATAGGAGGGAAATCTCGGTGTTGACGGTGCTGCTTATCCCCTCCGAGAATGAGCTCAGGGTGGTAACCAGGAGTATGCCTATGGCCACCCCCACTATTGTGAGGGCGGTCCGCCCCTTCCTCCTCCCGAGCTGCTTGACAACCAAATCCAGCATCATTTTCTCATCGCCTCGACGGGATTCACCTTCACGGCCTGGTAGGCAGGATACAGGGCCGCCAGAACCGCCAGCAGGATGCTGTAGGCAAAGCTTATAGCCACCAGCCTAAGGCTGATGGACGCCAGCCGAAAGGGGTAGAGCGAGTTCAGAACGTCGGTTCCTATGAAGCCCAGGCCTATCCCGACGATTCCGCCCACTGCCCCGAGAATCACCGCCTCGGTTATTACGATGCCCAGAATGCTCCACCGCTCTGCGCCCAGGGCCTTCATGATTCCGAACTCCTTCCTCCTCTCCATCACTATCATGAACATGGTGTTTATTATGCCTATGGACGCCACGATGGACGCCACGACCCCTATTCCCAGCGTGAATATGCTGACCATGGCGGTAGTCTCCTTGGCCGTCTCTACCCTTTCCTCGGGAGTCTTCGCCTCGATTCCGTCATAGCTGCCCTCTATCTCCGCGGCTATGCGGTCGATTTCCCCCGCGTCCACGGGCTCCACCATTATCATCGACGCGTAGTCTCCGAAATCAAAGGTCTCCCGGGCAGCCTCGAATGAGGTTATGGCCCCCAGGTCCATGAAGTTGCCCATCTCTTCCAGCAACCCGGCCACCTCATACTCTTCACTCCTCAACTCAATCGTGTCTCCGGCAACGAGCCCCTTTCGCTCGGCCAACTGGCTTCCCAGAGCCAGCTCGTTTTCGCCATTCTCCGGCCAGCCGCCCTCGGTAAACTCTATATTCTGAAGGTCGAAATATTCGACGTTGTCCAGAGACACGCCGACCACGAATATATTGCCGTTTGGTTCAAGAGAGAAGATGCCGGGACTGGCCTCCTCCACCCCGCTTATCTGGCGTATCTCCTCTACGATGCTCAGCTCCACCTTGCTTTCCATGCCGGGCGGACCCTGGCCGGTCGCGGTTTGTCCCTCTTCCTCCACCGTGATGAAGCCCGACGCGAACTTGAGCTGCTCGTTTACCAGGCTGTTTATGCCCTCCGAGAAAGAACCCAGGCTGACTATGGCGCCTATGGCCATTATTATCCCCAGAATGGTCAGGCCGCTCCGCACCCTCTGCCTCCAGACAGAGCGGAGGGCCATGTCAAGGAACATCCTCAACCCTTGTTATTCTTCTTGTACTTGCTCACGTCAATTTTCACCTTGCTCGATTTCCGGCGGCTCCACCACCAGAATCCCGCTACCGACAGTACCGCTATCACGAGGAGCGGAATCAGGGGGTCGGAACCTCCCCCGTCGATTTGGCTCTTCTCCAGAACTATATCCTCCTCTATGGCGGAGAAGCCGCTTTCGGCCGCGTAGTCCTTGTAGGTGGTCCTGACCGTCAGGTCTGTTGACGGCGGGAGGTCG
>CAZTIX010000001.1:0-30496 GCA_964613935.1 uncultured archaeon | reverse complement strand
TGGGGACGAGATTCTTGCCGGCCACCAAGTCCCAGCCGAAGGAGATGCTGCCCATAGTGGACAAACCGGCCATCCACTACGTGGTGGAGGAGGCCGTGGAGTCGGGCATAGACGACATCCTGATAATAACTGGCCGGGGAAAGCGGGCCATAGAGGACTACTTTGACTATAACGTCGAGTTGGAGAAGCATCTGGAGCGCTCGGGGAAGAAAGAACTTCTGAGAGAGGTGCGCAAAATCTCTGATTTGGGGGACGTGCACTACGTCCGGCAGAAGGAGCCCCTCGGGTTGGGGCACGCCATACTCTGCGCCAGTAAGCACATCGGGGAAGAACCCTTCGCCGTGCTGCTGGGCGACACAATCGTGCGCAACAAAGTCCCGTGCACCAAGCAGCTGGCGGAGCTGTTTGAAAGGCGGCGGGCCAGCGTGCTGGCCGTGGAAAAGGTCGCCGGGAAAGAGTTGGGCAAGTACGGCATAGTGGGAGGCAAAAAAGCGGGCGACGGAGTTCTGGAGATTGAGAAGCTTGTGGAGAAGCCCGAGCCCGGCGATGCGCCTTCGGACTTGGGCATAATAGGGAGATACATACTCACCCCGGGGATATTCGAGGCTCTCGAGGCCACCGAGCCGGGCAAGGGCGGCGAGATACAGCTGACCGACGGTCTCGAGAAGCTGCTGATAGAGGAGAAGGTCTACGCCATGGAGTTCGAGGGAGACAGATACGACATCGGCGACAAGCCGGATTACCTGAGAGCGACGGTGGACTTCGCGCTCGAGAGGGAGGACCTTTCAGAAGAATTGAGGGAATACCTGAAAACTCTGGAAAACTTAAGATGAGAATTTTAATAACCGGGGGGGCCGGTTTCCTTGGGAGCCACCTTTGCGAGCGGCTGCTTCGGGAGGGGCACGGCGTAATCTGCATGGACAACCTCTCCACAGGGACCTCCAAAAACATCAAGCGACTCCAGGACAACCCGGACTTCGAGTTCGTCGACCACGACGTCACCGAGTTCATAGAGGTTGGGGGAGGGCTGGACGCGGTCCTGCATTTCGCTTCCCCGGCCAGTCCGGTGGATTATCTGGAGATGCCGATACAGACCCTCAAGGTGGGGAGCCTTGGGACGCACAACGCCCTGGGGCTGGCGAAGGCCAAGAAAGCCAGATTCCTGCTGGCGTCCACGTCCGAGGTCTACGGCGACCCCCAGGTGAGCCCGCAGCCGGAGAGCTACTGGGGAAACGTCAACCCGATAGGTCCGAGGGGGGTTTACGACGAGGCCAAGAGGTTTGCCGAGGCCCTCGTCATGGCTTATCGCAGGGTCCACGGAATCGACACCAGGATAGCGCGCATCTTCAACACATACGGCCCGGGGATGAGGATGGACGACGGGAGGGTGGTGCCCAACTTCCTGAAGCAGGCCCTCACCGGAGAACCGCTGACGGTCTACGGAGAGGGTAGCCAGACCCGGAGCTTCTGCTACATATCCGACATGGTGGAAGGTTTATATCGTCTCCTGCTCTCGGACGAGAACGGCCCGGTCAACCTGGGCAACCCGCATGAGCTGGCCATAGCGGAGTTCGCAGAGCTTGTTCTGGATGTCACCGGCTCCGGGAGCGGTATTGTCCGCAAGCCGCTCCCGACCGACGACCCCAAGACCAGGCAGCCGGACATATCCAAGGCAAAGAAGGCGCTAGGATGGGAGCCGAAGGTGGGTTTGGAAGACGGACTCAGGAAAACGGCCGACTGGATCAAAGAGCAGCTAGAATCCTAGCCGCGCCCTGATTTGCTTCATGGACCGCCGGTATATGCTCTTGTCCTTTTCGTCTATCGTCAGAAGGTCGCGGCGAATGTTCACGGCGAATGCTTTGTCTATTTTCAAAAGTATCCAATAATGTATTACGGTCAGGAGTATTCCTGTAAGGATGGTGGCCCAGGCAAGCCCTATCGGGTGGCCCATGAGCATTAGGAAGACATAGCCAAAAGAGGAAAGTATCGCAAGCTTCGAGAGATAAAACAGGAACAGGTATTTCTGGTTCTTTGTCGACACGAGTATAGGCCTGACCGTCATGAAAGAGAACCACCTTATCATGTTCAGCATTAGGACTTGGGCTATGGGTATTGCGGCCACGTACTTGTCGAGGGAGAGGCCTTCTATCACAACGGGTAGAAGCGGGATGGACGCCGCCACCGCGACCAGGGAGAGCAAAAAGCCGAACTTGAGTCCCTTCTTAAAGAGGAGGACCAGGCGCTGTATGCCCTTCACAGTCTGCTCGGCCATCAGAGGCAGGAAGACTTGCTCGATGGATTTCACCGCCAGGGATATGAATCCGTAGAACTTGTTGGCCAGGCCGAACAAAGCCGCGGCGGGGGCACCCAGTAAGAAGCCGGCTAGCCATAGGGGCAGGTTGTCTATGCCCTTCTTGACGGGGACTATCATAATCGCATATTTCCCGTGCTCCTTTATGGTCTCCTTAAGCACGTTTTCCTTCGAGGATGCGACGCTCCGCAGCTTTCGAAAAACGCCTATCAGGAGCGGAATTACCAATAGGGAGGACAATAGAAGGGAAAGTGGGTAGAGGAGTGTTGCGGTGATGAGGTCGAGTGTGGCCATTTGGAGGAACAAAATTAGCAGGGAGAGCCGGAAGATGGGCTGGAAGATACGCATCCAAGCTATGCCATTGAACTTGGAAAACCCTATGAATATCACCCTCAGCTGCTCCTCGAGCACGTTGAGGGGCAGCATCAGGGCCACTATCTTCACCAGGCTGGAAACGCGCGCGCTGTAGAACTGAGGGATTACGCTGTCGCTTATCAGGAAGAGCAGAGCCATCAGCGAAAGGGAGATTGCCACCTTGATGAAGAGGGTCTGCTTGAGGAGTTTCTTTATTTTGGACAGCTCGCCTTTCGGCCGGTAGGCGGCTATATCCGCAGAGAGCAGGCTACTCAGGCCCCACTCGGTGAAAACCACCATGGCCGAGGGGATGGACAGGGCCAGCAGCATCAGGCCGTAGTCCTTCACTCCCAAGGCCTGAGCGAGCGTTACGGTCACCAGAAACGAGATGACTGCCCCCAGGAGATTGCCTCCCGACACGTAAGCCAGCCCGGATGATGCCCTCCTCAGGAAAGTCGCCATGTCAGATTGCGCCTCCGATGAATTCGCCTATCTTCTCGGCTCTTTTGCTCCAAGTATAGTTATCGCGCGCCTTTAGATAAGCCTTTTCGGCCCTCCTGCCGGCCTCTTTGGGGCTATGGAGGGCCTTGGTCATGGCGCTTGCCAGCGAGTCCGGGTCTCCGGCCTTGGCGAAGAAGCACTCGTCTTCCGAGAGAATCTCCCGTATGGACTTGAGATCGGATGCGACGATGGGGCGCTTGGAGGCCATGTACTCGAACATCTTGAGAGGAGAGGTGAAGAGCCTTGATTCGCCTTGCGGGGCGTTGGGGAGCACCAGGACGTCGGCGGCCTTCAGGTAGAGAGGTATGTCCTTGTGGGGGACGTAGCCGGCATAGCGCTTCTTACCGGGCCCGGACTTCCCTCCCTTCTTCTCGGGCCCGACGAAGAGGACCATAGAGCCGGAGGGGAGGCGCTTGGCCGCTTCCTCCAGGACTTCCACGCCCTTCCAGCCGTAGGGTTTGCCGGTGTAGAGGGCTATGCCCGCCTTTTTAGAAAGCCCAAGCTTCTTTCTGGCGGATGCCTTGGACTCGTCGATGTCGAAATCCTCCAGGCGGATGCCGTTAGGCACGGTCTCGACCGGACATCCGCACTTGGAGGCGAAGAGCGAGGCCGCGTTGCCGGTGGTCGCCACAACGCCGTCCACCCACTCGGCCGCCAGGGCATTGAGGGTACCATATCTGTGGGCCTCGAAGATGATTGGGAGGAGCGGAAAGAGTCGCCTGAGCTTCCCGTACATGAGGGCGGTCGGGGCGTGGCGCGTGTAGACGGCGTCATAGCGGCTCGCTCTCCCGCGAATGAAATTGAGAAAGGAGAGGGTGAATGATAGGTGGGCTATGAGAAACCAGGGCTTCAGCAGGCCGGCATCGTGCAGGAAGCGGACGTCTAGGACGGGAAGCCGCTTTATCTCGAAGCGTTCCCGCAGTCTGTAGTACTTGCGTATGCCTTTGCTCGTCGATTTCCTGTTGCTTCCCCGGTTGGGCAGCAGGAGCGTGACGTCATGGCCCGCCTGAGCGAGGGCGTCGCAGGTGCTGGCAACCTGGATGGAATTCGCCCGCCTGCTAGGGAGGCGGGAATATGCGGCATACAGCAGCTTCATTTTCAGTCCTTCCTGGCTAGCAGCTCGATGGGTGAGAAAAACCCCGCTTTATTTAGAGGAAAGACTGTTAAATCGTGCTTTTCCAGGCTCTTCCGGACTTTCCCGGGAGAGGTGTAGTGGATTGTGTTCAGGAAACAGGTAGGCCTGCCCAAAAGACGCAGGTAGAGCCGGCCGAGCGCTTTCGGCATGAATGGAATCCAGAACAGATCGTAATGGCCCTCCCTGGGCTTCCGGTAGTTGGGAGCCCGGATGTAGAGGTGTCCGCCCCTTTTAGCCACCCTGGCCATCTCGCTGACCGTCTTCTCCATGTCCTGGACGTGCTCGAGGACGTCATGGGCTATCACCAAGTCGAAGGATTCGTCGGGAAAGGGGAGGTCTTCTCCGCGCCCCTCAACCGCCCTGTTCTCCAGTCCATAGTGGCTCTGCCAGGATTCGGCCACCTCTATCTCGCCCCGGTCTGGCGTGACGCCGCAAATGTCTATGTCCTCGAGACCGAAAGTCACTATGAGCTCTCCCTTTCCGCAGCCCACCGCGAGGACCTTTTTTTCCTCCAGATTCTCCAGGCGCTCCCGCAAGATGAAAAGTGCGCGTCTGCTCCTTTTGCGCTTTATGCGAGAATCTATTCTCTTCTCGATGTCGTCCAGGCCTCTGGATTCATAGGTCTCCCGGTAGGCGCTCTTAACTCTCTCAAGACTCATGGCTATTTCAATGCGAGTATCGAGTCCTTCATGTCGGTAATTCTGGGGCTGTCCAGCCCCGCATCCCAGTTCGTGCTCCAGAAGCCGTATCCGGAATGGTCGCCGAATCTGCCGATGGCCTTCATACCGTGGTCCGACAGAACCAAGACGCGGTCGGCCGTTTCCCTGACCTTCGCCGCCAGCTCGTCCAGCTCCCGGTATATCATCTTCATCATCAGGTCGTTGCCGAAGTTGAGGTGTCCCACCACGTCGGCAACGCTGAAATAGCCCAGGACGAAATCGCGGTCCTCTCCGAGCGCCCCGAGGAAGCGCTTCCTGACCGTTTTGTGGTGCTCGAAGGCGTCCTTGTTGTACTCCTTTCTTATGCGCTCCTTCTCCGCGTCGCTCTTCGCATCGAAGAACGACTTGAGCAGTTTCCTGGACTTCTCGTGGACCCCCAGGTCGTAGTTGTAGCCGGGCAGGTCCAGGATTTTCGGGCTGTCGAACTGCGAGAAGAAGGTCTTCTCAAGGGGTATCCGGGTGTTCCACATCTCCTTGTCGCCCTTGGCCAGAATCTCCTTCTCCTTGTTCTCCCCGGTCATGAAGGAGCTCCAAAGGACCATGGTGCGCGGTTGGGAGAACTCGCTTATGTCGGTCTTGCCGTAGTGCTCCTGCTTGAGATTCTTGGTGTCGTACTTCTCGACCCTGTTGAACTCCAGGGCGTCTATGGCGTAGACGGCGATCATTTTGAACCAACCCCGCTTGTCTCCGGCGTCATGCTCCGGTTATTATCCCCCCCGCGCAGGTGTTGAGCCGCTCCAGGACGAACCGGCCCAGCTCCTCCGTCTTGTTGAAATCCTCGATGACTATGGGCTTGTCGGTCTTTATCACCGCATCGGCCACCTCCCGGTTGCCCAGCTCTTCTTTGCCCTCCAGCTCCCGCAGGGTGGAGGAGTCCAGCACTCTCTTGAACTCCTCGACCTCGCACACGGCCTTCTGGGTGGAGCATTTCAGTATTATCCTCTCCCCCTTCTTCAGAGGGGCCTTGTCCATCCAGAAAAGCTGCGCCTCAAACCGGTCGGTCACTGTGGGCGGTTTCTTGGGGTCGCACAGCACGTCGCCCCGGTCTATGAAGAGCTTGTCCTCGGTAGTGAGGCCCGTGGCCTTGCCGGCCACCGCCTCCCTGACGTCGTCCTTGAGCCACTCCTCGATGCTCCTGACGGAGGTCTTCTCTCCGGAAGGAAGCACCAGGACTTCCTCCCCCTTTCGGAGCGTCCCGCTCTCCACGCGGCCCACGATTATCCGCTTGTCCCGCTTGTAGACGTCCTGCGCCGAGAACCTCAGCGGCTTGCTCATGCGGGGCTCGCGAGGCTTGAAGGAATCGAGCGCCTCCAAGACAGTGGGGCCGTCGTGCCAGGGCATGCTGCCGGTCTTCCCCGCCACGAAATCGCCCTCGCGAGCGGATATGGGGATTACGTAGGTGGGGTCTATGCCTATTTTCCCCAGAAATTGCCTGAGGTCCTTTGAAACCTCGTCGAACCGCTCCTCGGAGTAGCCGACCAGGTCCATCTTGTTAACCACGACCGCGACCTGCTTCAGGCCGAGCATGCCGAGGATGTAGGCATGGCGCCGGGTCTGCTCCTGAACCCCCTCCTCGGCGTCAACTATGAGGACGGCCGCCTCGGCCTGGGACGCGCCCGTCACCATGTTCTTGACAAACTCCACGTGGCCGGGGGCGTCGATTATCACATAGTGGCGCTTGTCAGTCTTGAAGAATATCTGGGCGGTGTCGATGGTCACGCTCTGGTCTCTTTCCTCCTCTAGGTTGTCCATGACATAGCCGAACTCCAGCTCCTTGCCCAGGGCGTTGCAGATGCTCTTTATCTCCTCTATCTTGCCCTCTGGAAGCGAGCCGGTATCGTAGAGAAGCCGGCCTATCAGCGTCGACTTCCCGTGGTCCACGTGCCCTACGATTACCAGCCTAAGATACTCCTCGCTTGCCTCCATTTTTAGCTTGTCACATGTAGCCCAGTGCCCTCAGCTTCTGCATTGCGTTCGCCTCCTCCTTGTCCTGGGCCCGGCCGTCCCTCTCGCCCTGGCGAGTCATCTTCAGCTCGCCTATGACCTTGTCGATTGTGTCTGCGTCCGAGTCCACCGGGGCGCAGCAACACTCGCATCCCAGGCTCCGGTAGCGCTTCCCGTCCTTGGCGAAGTAAAGGGGTATGAGGGGTATGCTCTCACGCTTTATGTACTCCCAGACGTCGACCTCGGTCCAGTGCAGGAGGGGGTGGACCCTGATGTGCTCCTTCTCCTCGGCCTTGGCCTTGTACTGGTCCCAGAGCTCGGGGGGTTGGTTCTTGTAGTCCCACTTGAAGTCCTGATTGCGGGGGGAGAAGACCCTCTCCTTCGCCCTAACACCGTGCTCGTCCCTTCGGATTCCCAGCAGCAGAGCTCTAAATTTGTGCTCGTCCAACGTCTGCTTCAGGGCGTCGGTCTTGAGAGCCGTGCAGCAGGCCAGCTTGCTCTTGTTGTTCATGCCTCGCTCCAGGGCCTCCTTGTTCTGGGAGATTATCAGGTTGAGGTTCCACTTCTTGGCGTACTTGTCGCGCCATTCTATCATCTTGGGTATCTGGTAGCCGGTGTCTATGTGTATGACAGGAAAGGGTATGCGGCCGTAGAAGGCCTTTCTGACTAGCCAGAGGAGGCAGCTGGAATCCTTTCCGATGGACCACAGCATCGCTATGTTCTTGAACTGCTTGTAGGCCTCCCGGATTATGAAGACGCTCTTGCTCTCCAGCTCATCCAGATGGCTCATGCCCACGCAGTGCTTCCCTAGCTCAGGTTCCATTTGGGTCAATCTTAATCAAGGTAGCCGAGGCGTCTGAGCCTCTCTCGCACCAGACTTATTTCCTCTTCGGTCAGGTCCTCTCTGCCTTCAACCGCCTGGGCGGAGGCAACCGACCTCATCACAAAAACAACGAATTCCGTGACGGAGCTGAATCCAGTGCCGCTTATCCGCCTCTTGAGTTTCCTGTAGAGGTTCTTTGGAATTTTCAGGGTGACTTTTTCAGTCATTCTCGCCGTGACACTCTATTTGGAGTGTTATTGGAGTGTATATTCGGATAGAGCCTATAAAAAGGCCGCCTTTGATTGGGCGCATAAAAAGCGCTTTTGGGTTTGGGGCCGAAGCGCCCTGTTTTTTACATTGGCTATTGAATATACTGCACTTGCCTTTTTGAGGGGCAAGAGACGCTTGCAAGCGCAAGATTCGGCTCTGTTAAAGCATCGGAGATGTTCGGCATCAGAGATATTAAAAGTCGGAAATAAATGGACAATGTTCTTAAGACGAGGGAGCGCAATTTGTGCACATCCTGCGGCATGTGCTCTGCCGTCTGTCCTGCCGGCGCAGTTTCGATGGAGTTTAAAGGCGGGCAGTTCCTTCCGCGCGTTGATGAGGAGGCCTGCACCAACTGCGGTCTCTGCCTGAATCTGTGCCCTGGATGGAACGTCGATTGTGTTCCCGAGAGTTTTGATGAGAGCCTACTGGCGGGAAATCATATGGGCTGTTATATAGCTCATGATAAGGAATTGGAGGGTCGGATGGCTTCGACCAGCGGCGGGATTGCCAGCAAGCTAGTTGAGAGGCTTTTGGAAAGCGGGGATTTCGAACGGGCCTTCCTTCTGGACTTTGACGCTTCTGAGGAGGGGCCTGCCAGATTAAAAGAGGTGAGGGATCCCCCAAAAGTGAGAAGTGCTGCCAAATCCAAATATTTGCCGGCGTCGATGAGTGAGATAATAGAGTACATGAAGGAATCAGAAACTCCGAATTGTGTGATAGTCGGCACTCCCTGCCAGATAGCGGGAATCAAAAAATATATGGAGCGGGGGGGGCTTCCTGACAAAAAAGTCCTTTTCCTGGGGCTCTTCTGTGACAAAACCCTGAATTTCAACCTTGTGGATTTCTTTAGGAAGAAATACGGCCGGGATGACGAACGCCTCGTGTCTTTTGACTACCGCTACAAGAAAAATGGGTGGCCTGGAGACGTAAGGCTGGTGTTTGATTCGGGGAGAGAGCTCATAGTGGAGCGAAATGAGCGCATGCGGCTAAAGAACTACTTCCAGCTAGAAAGGTGCCTGTTCTGCCTGGACAAGCTGAACGCTTCAGCCGACATATCCCTCGGCGACTGCTATGTTCCGCTGAAGTCCTCCCGAAACGGAGACTCCAGCGTCATCATAAGGAGCAAAAAGGGGAGGCGCTACTTTCAAAAGCACAAAAGTTGCTTTGAGACAGAGGAATGCTCCATAGGGGATATCCAGGAATCCCAGGGCATGAAAAAGAAGAGGTTCAACTGGGAATGCCTGAGGATTTTGGAGGCCGAAATCAGCGGCCGACCGGCCCCGGAAGGGGTCAAACAAGCGAAAAAGAAGCTGTCGGAGCGCAGGAACAAAATCTCGATGGGAAGGGGGAGGCGCTATCGCAAGATTGCAAGGTCGCTATTTCTTTCCGACATTCGCAGGAAGGCAAAGAAGGCCTTTGAGATTATGGCAAAGTTGTGCATTCTTTTCTTGAGAATACTTTTGGACGGATTGAAAAGAGGCAGGGGGCAAAAAGGGGGGGAGAACATTGTAATCCTGGGGGCTCAACCCTCCAACAAAGGGTCTCAATCGATGCTTTTCACTGCTGTGGACGAGCTGAAGCGTCGCTTTCCGAAGTCGAAGATTTATGTGTTCTCAAGCAGGGCTGCAAAGAGGAAGAACAAGGGGGCATACGCGTTTGAAGCAGTCCCTTGGAGTTTTGATTCGCAGATTAGGCTTTTGGGAGGTCAAACAGGGCCGGCAGGATTGAAGAGAATCGAGGAGACTGTCAAGAGAGCGAGATTCATAGTCGACATAAGCGGCTTCGCCCTGTCGTCCCAGACGGGCATCGGGGGTTCCCTGAAATACATGTTGAACATTATGCTAGCTAAGAAATATTCCGTGCCTTATTACATCCTGCCGCAGTCTATAGGGCCTTTTGAATATGGAATTCTTAACAAAGTGCTGCTTTACCCCCTGATGCTCCTCTATTTGAGATATCCTAGGAAAATATTCGTGAGGGAGGAGCAAGGACGGAAAGACCTAGCGTTTTTCACAAGGAAAAACGTAGAGAAAAAACCGGACTTGGTTTTGGGAAGGCGCAAATACGAGCTGCGGAACATCTACAAATCGCCGTCCGAGGAGGGGAAGGCAAGGGTTGCGAAGGGGTCTGTGGCGCTGGTGCCGAACAGCAGGGTTCTGTCCAAGAAGAGCGAGGCTAGCCTGCTTGAGGCATATCGTCAGATAATAGATCGGGTCCGGGGATTGGGAAAAAATGTGATGATTCTGAGATACTCTGAAATGGACAAGTGGCTCTGTGAAAAACTGGCCCATGCTTATCAGGATGACGCGGGGGTAAAATACTTTCCCCAGGAGATTGAAGCAATTGATTTGGAATTCATTTTGGGGCAAATGGATTTCATAGTAAGCTCAAGATATCACGGCATCGTGCACGCATACAACAAGGGAGTGCCTGCGCTGAGCATCAGCTGGGCTGAAAAGTACGGGGAACTCCTCGGGCGATTTGGGCAAGAGCACTATTTGATAAAGGGGGAGGGGACTTTCAGGAAAGCAGACCTGCGCAGGCGGGTCGATTCGCTTGTCAAGAACTTTGAGGATGAATCGCAGAAGATAGAATCCGGGGTTAAAAAAATAAGCAACCGCGAAGTGTTTGAAGCCCTCTCGTGAGACTTTGGGTTCTGGAATTAATCGCCAGCCCTGCTGCTTTCTTCATGAGGGCCTTTTCTCATAACAAGCCAGGGAACCTCCGTGTTCTCTCGCTTTCGCGAGTTAACTCGATGCCCGAACAACCCGTGCTCGCCCAAAAGCTCGCCGTGGTCGGAGGTTATCAGGATGTTGAGGTCGTTCCTGCTCGCAACCCGGAACGCCTCTTTCAGGACGATTCTGAGGTTCTCCTCGTAAGCCTTTCTGATTCCCTCCCAGCCCTCGCTCAGGTATATCTTGACTTGCTGCGAGACGCGGCGGTTCGGGTGGAGGAAGGTCACTGTCCTCCAGACGCCGGCTGTGCCGAAGAATCGGAATATGAGGCTGATTGCGCGCTTCTTGAGTGGTGCAAGCAAGTCCTTTTTAGATGTATTCCTCCTCTCCGATGTTTTCGGAGGCAGGGAATGATGTTGGATGGATTCTTTTGAGACTCCTGCGAGATAGCGCCTATGGGACTCGCCTATGTAGGGGAAATGGGGCTGGATGTAGTGGAGGACAATCCGCTTTTTGGGATATTTCAAACGGGCCTTCCTGAAGGCGGCGGTGACCCTCTCCGGGGGCACTGACTTTATGGCATCGTCCCACCCGGTCAGCCAGGAGTCGATGACCTTGAAGAAGTGCTTCTTTCCGTCATATACGTGTCCGCGACGGTCTCTGCTGGCCTTCTTGGAGTTTATGTAGGGATTGGCGGATATGTAAACCGTGTCTTTGTACTGGCCGGGAAAAACCTTGCTGAGCCACTCCATGGTGCACGTGGCTGGAGAGACGGCCCTTCCGAGCTCTGCGCCTATGTGTTCTGAATAGAGGCGTTTGAAGAAGTCGTACCTGCAGGCATCTAGGATTATGAGAACGTCCCAGTCCTCTCCGGCTAACTTCCTCTCAGCGCCTTCGACTAAGTAAGGGACTTCACTGGGCATGGCCAATCAGTCCATGTAGCCCAGGTCCGCAAGGCGCTCCTTTATTTTCTTCTCGTCCTCCTCGCTGACTTCCGCTTCGTCGGACACGAGCTCTTCCAGAACGTACTTTAGGTAGGCTTCGACCGAATCGAAGTCGGCATCCTTGGCGCTCTTCTCCAGCTTCTTGAGGAGGTCTTCCGGCAAATCGAGATTTATTTCCGCCATTTTGACTGGTTTGGAATTACATGCGCGCAAAATAAAAAGCACTCAGGAGCCGCCCGGGCGACCCGACTTCTTCAGGCGGGTTATCTTGCTTCTCAGCGACTGGCGGGGGCCGAGCTTGGTTTTTTTCGAGAGGTGGGCGAGAAGCGACTTCGCAGTCCTCTTCTCGGTCTTCGATATGTCTTTCCTCTCTTCGGGGTCCTTCGGGACGTCGTAGAGCTCAACCCCCTCCTCCGACCGGATGAGGTGGCGGGTCTTCGTCCTTATGCTCTTCACGCCCTCCGCCTCGGAGACGACATGCTCATGATACTCGCGGCGAGGGGGGACCAGCGGGACTCCGTCAAGCCTCTTCCCGCATCCGATTCCCAGGAGCGAGCAGACGGTCGGGGCGAGGTCGGCCAGAGAGACCATAGCCGCGACCCTCTTGCGTGGGACTCCCGGCCCTCTCATAACCAAGGGCACGCGCGTAACCGCGGAGTAGAGGCTGTGGCTCTTCCCCCGGCCGTGCATTACCCTGCCGTGCTCGCCGAAGAGCTCTCCGTGGTCCGAGGTTATTATGATTAGCGTGCTGTCGTAGATTCCTCTGGATTTCAAGAAATTGACAAGCTTGCCGATCGCATTGTCCAGATAAAGCAGCTCGCTGTCATAGAGGGCCTTTAGAATCTCTTTTTCCTTTGATGTGAGATCTTTGCTCTTTCGACTGAGCGTCTGCCGGAGGCCGGATTTTCGCCTGCCGGTCACCTTCTCAGCTACATTTCGCAGAAGGCTTTTGCGGCCGGCCAGTTTACTCATCGCATCGCCATCCATGCCCGGGGCTGTGAATCTCTCGAACCTCCTTGGAGGGTCGTAGGGGAAGTGGGCATCATCGAAGTTCGCGAACACGAAGAACGGCTTTTTCCTGGATAGCGCGCCGCCTGCGAACGATTTTATGGTCTCCGCTTTGTAGAAGGTCTCCCAACTGTCCAATCCCAGGACTTCCCTCATGAGCGATTGCCAGTAGAGGGGCTGTCCGGGAGACGCGTCAAGGGTCGTGGACACCCTCTTCTTGAAGCCCCGGTCGGCTCCGATGCCCCTGAGATGTGGCATCGAGTCGATGAACAGGCTCTCGTACTCGGGAGGCAGGCGCTCGCCGACGGTCTTGTCTCTTATTTGGTCGAAGCGCGTCTTGTCGTAGACGCCGTGGCGGCAGGGCAGCTTGCCGGTGAGCATGGAGGCGTGGCTCGGTGGAGTCCAGTCGGAGGTGGAGAAGGCGTTCTCGAAGAGCAGGCCCTCCTCGGCCAAGGCGTCGACGTTGGGCGTGGTTTTCCTGGAATGGCCCATGCAGGAGAGGTGGTCCGCCCTGGCCGCGTCCATGACTATCCAGAGGATGTTGGGTCGGGGCTTCATCTTGCAAGAGCGTCCTTGGCCGCTTTCAGCCTTCGGTAGTTGCCGAGGACGGCGGACTTGAAGGCGGTGTCGGACATCCCGGGGTCGACCGATATGCGGCGCAGCAGGAAGCGGTCGGTGCCCTTCTGGTTGACTCCGGGGAGTATGGTGAAGGCGGCCTCATATCCTGCCCTCTCGGCCGCTTTTCTGGCCGTCTCACTTATGTTTTTCGCACCCCCGAGCGGGTAGGCGAAATAGCGGGGCTTCTTGCCGGTCTTCTTCTTTATTCGCTCTCTGTCCTCGGCAATCTCTTTCAAGGCGTCCGCCGGAGAGAGTGAAGCTAAATCCACATGGCCCCGGCCGTGGCCGCCCAATTCAAAATCCTCGCTCACCGTCCTTGCCTGTTCCCACGTCATGCTTTCGGCCGGCCGCACCCCGAGATTCTCCCTGCAGAAGCGGCCCTTGTCCCTCGAGTCCAGAAAACCAGAGGTGAGGAATATTACGGCGGGCATCGAGTGCTTCTTCAAAACGGGAAGGGCGTTCTCGGCCACGCTGGCGAAGCCGTCGTCGAAGGTCACGGCGGCGCTCAGGCGCTCCGGGTCGAGCTTCCCCTCCAGGAAATCCCCAACGCTCGCAATGTCGCAGAGCTCCTTCAGTATCAGCATCTTCCGCTCGAAAGCGTCCCTGTCGGGGACCTTGTGGAAGGCCAGGACTAGTAGTCCTTTCCTGTCGCTCCGAGAGAGGCGATGCATACCCGTGGCGTGCATTAGAGCCAACATGGCGTGCCTGAGCGATT
Organism: uncultured archaeon; assembly: GCA_964613935.1. Lineage (GTDB taxonomy): Archaea > Altiarchaeota > Altiarchaeia > JAFGQM01 > JAFGQM01 > CAZQBY01. The sequence goes on along the minus strand of CAZTIX010000001.1, from coordinate 16,479 downwards.
TTTTGAGGTCCATCTTGGAAGAAACAAGCCAATAAATTGCGATTTACGGTTGAAAAGTGATTTCGGGTCTCAGCTGCTCGAGGAGATTATATTCAAGGCTCTGCCGTCCAACCCTCTCCCCGGCTCCATGCCCATCAGTTTGAGCGCGGTGGGGGCCAGGTCGAGTATGTGCGGCTTTTTGACCTTGCCTTTCTTGATTCTGGGTCCGCGGGCCATGAACACCCCGAACTTGGAGTTCTCGCCTCGCCATTTGGAGGGTTTGCTGAAAACCTTTTCAAAGCCCAGGGAGCCGGTTATGTGGACGTTCTCGCCCTGGTCGATTATCAGGTCGGGAGCCTTCTTGAGATATGGGCCCGAGTATATCTCATCCCGCGTGTGGACCTTCTTGGCGATTTTGATACCCCGATGCTCGAGGTTCTCTAGCTTTCCTATTATCTCGTCCCTGACCCGGCGGTATTCCGGGGATTTCCTGGGTATGTTCAAATAGACGGGTCCCTGTCCGCTGGCGACGACCTTTGTCTTCCCCCAGTCTACGGCCCCTTCCTTTCCGGCGCTCTGGACGACTCCCGCGGAGGTGGGAAGGCTGGCCCGCCCGCCGACGACTCTCTTGGCGAAATCCTTCAGGCCCAGCCTGGTGAGCAGCCGGACCACTCGCTCCTTGTTCAGGCCCAGCCTCAGGAGGAGGCCCTTGGACGGCTTGCTGCGGAGGGCCAGGTAGCCTTCTTTCTCGAGCCAGGTGTTGATGTTGAACTTGACCTTTATCCGGTTGGAGCCGTGGTCCGACATGAACAGGAAGTCGGCTTCCTTGAACTGCTCCATGAGCTCGCCTATGCCCCTGTCTATGTCCCTCCAGGCCTTCCTGACGCAGTCGTCGTCCCAGAAGAAGTGCTGGAGCACGTTTATCAAATAGATGGTCAGGTGGGCGAAGTCGTAGTCGGCCTCCGCCAGCAGGGCCTTGGCGACCTCGAACCTCGTCCTTATCGCCGCCCTAACCTCCTCTATGACCTCGCGGTTGCCGGACTCCAAGAGGCTGACTCTCTTGGGCAGCGCGCGGTAGCCGAACTCCTTCTTTAGCCTGCCCTCGAGCTCTTTCGGATAGGTGAAGCCGCTTTCTAGAGAGTCCGGCCCTCCAGATATCATGAAGCCGTTGATCCTCTTGGGCGGATAGGTGGTGGGCATGTTGATGACGGCGACCCTCTTGCCCTCGCGGCTCATCCGGTCCCACATCTCCCCGCTCTTGAAGGAGTAGGACGTGGGGACGCTCACCTTCTTCTTGGCGCAGTCGATACTCTCCCACCAGAAGACCCCCAGCTTGCCAGGGTTCTTGCCGGTCGAGTAGCACTTCCAGTTGGGGGCCGTCACCGGCGGAAGGCAGCTCTCCAGACTGCCCCGGGCTCCCTCCTTCTTTATGCGCGCTATGTTCGGCAGGTCTCCCTTTTTGATGAGCTTGTCCAAAATCTCCCAGTTGCATCCGTCCAGACCTATGACAAAGACCTTCATGTTAGTGCGCAGGAAAACTTTAATTGAGGTTGCTTGTTGAAAAAGAGATGGTTGGCGAAGTCATCCAGAGAGCTCCCGGAACAGCGCGCAAATGCGGTTCGCCAGGCGATCCAGATTGTGGTCTTTCACCACCGTCTCCCTCAGCCGCTTCCCGAGCTCGGCGCGCTCCTTGGGCGAGAGGTTCAAAACCCTCTCCAGCTTCACGGCCAGGTCCTCGGGGCCGGAGAACATCAGCAGCTCTTCGCTACCCTTCAGCACCGGCCCGAACGCATCGTTGGAGGTGAGAGCAGGTCTGCCGCAGGCCATGGCCTCGAGAACGGCCTTGTCTATGCTGCCCGTCCTGCTCGCGCTCACGAAGGCGTCGCAGCCCCGGTAGAGTCCCGGCATTTCCGCATGGGGAACCGAGCCTAAGAACCTGACCCTTTCATCCAGCTCCAGCTTTCCTACCTTTTTGCGGAGCTCTTTCATATATTCCCTGTCGGCCGAAGTGGCCGATCCGCCGGCTATGTCCAGCCGGAGGTTGGGCGCATCCTCTCTCCCGGCCAGAATGGCCATCGCTTCCGTCAGGCAATCGTAATCCTTCACAGGAGAAATGCGGCCGGCCGTGAGAATGGTTTTCTCTTCGCCTGGCCCCCCGCTCCCTCTCTTCTTGCCGCGCGGCTTGAAAACTGAGGTGTCTATGCCGTGGCCGAGCACGCGCCGCTTGGAGGTCTCGACGGCGAAGCTCTCCTCGGAGGCCGTGGCGACCGCGTCGCAGAGACGGGCCGCGGCCCTGACTCTCCAGGGCAGATTGCCATGAGTCTTCCAAAGGACAATCGGCTTGCCGAAGAGCTTGGCCAGCGGATAGAGCAAGAAGACGTAAATCTGGTTCATGTGCACGAAGATAACGTCGGCTTTCCCGCGCGATAGGAGGCGGAGGGCCGTGGAGTACAACCTGAAAAGGCGCTTCAGTTTGCCTGCCCCCTCCTCCTTCCCCAGAGAATGAACATGCGCGTTCGGGGGCAGCTCGTGCCTCCCAACGGAGAGGGCCGTGACGTGCAGCTCTCCCACGCGCTCCGCAAGCTTCTCCGCCCACTTGTGCATGAAGCCCAGGATGTCATCGTCCTTGTCCATCTTCTGGGTTATCATCAGGACGTTCGTTTTTCTTGATTTGGGCCCGCTCATTTTCCCACCGCCTTTATGTAAGTCTTCGCGTAGTTGCGAATCAGCTTGCTCCACTCGCACTTCTCCCTCGCCCTCTTGCGAGCGGCCCGGCCCATCTTCGACCGCCGCTTTTGGTCCTTAAGGAGGCCGGACAGCGCCTCCGCCATCTGGCCGGGCTCGAAGGAGCTCAGCACCACGCCGCTCCCGCCGTCCTCCACCACGTCCGGGACCTGGCCGACAGGGGTCGAGACGGGCGGGGTACCGCAGGCCATCGCCTCGAAGACCGCTCTGGGCCCGCCCTCGTGGAGTGAGGGCATGGCGAAGAGCTCGGCGGAAGAATAGTAAGAGGGCAGCTCTTCGTTGGGCACGAAACCCGGGAAGCGGACGCTTTCGGAGAGGCCGAGCTCGCTAGCCCTCTTCCTGAGATGCTTCTCCTCCGGGCCCCTGCCGACTATGACGAGCTGGGCGTCTGCCTCCCTGCGCACGGCCCCGAAGGCCTCCAGGAGAGTCTCCAGGCTCTTGCCGGGGACCAGCCTTCCGACGAACAGCACCGTTGGTTTGCCGAACATCCCTTTTTTTGACGGCTTGAACTTTTCGAGGTTCACGTAGTTGCTGGGGACGTAGAGTATCCTGGATTCGGGAATCTTCGAGAGAGACGGCATGTCCGCTATGCCCTTGCTGACAATGCGGATGAAATCCGCCTTGCCGAGGTTCCTGCGACCCAGCCAGGAGAGCAGGCGGTTCTTCCAGCTTGCGGCCCGCCAGCGGGGGTCGTCAAGATAATAGCCGTGCAGCTCGAAGATGAGCTTGGTGGTCTTCTTGTGGGCTATTCTGCACGCGAGCATGCCGTAGAGGGCGGGATCCTGGGCGACTACCAGATCGTAGCTCTTGCCCCTCAGTTTCGGATGCAGAGTGTTCAGCATGTACAGTGGCTTGGGGGCAATCGAGGAGAAGATTCTCACGTCGCCCACGCGCGCCTCTTTTCCTCCCTTTCGCCGGGGGCAGAGGACGTCTATCCTCCAGTATTCAGAAAGTTCTCTGAGGACCCTGGCGAAGTATGAATTCTCGTCGGCCAAAGGGGAAGAGTCTCCGCTGACCATGAGGACCCTCAGCCTGCCTTTGCTATATGCGGTCATCCTGCCAGATATCTTTAGCGGGATTTTATTTAAGTGAAGAAAAAGGCAAATAAGCGGTAATATGCGCATCCTTGTGACGGGCGGGGCCGGATTCATAGGCAGTCACATCTGCGAGGCGCTCCTCGGCAGGGGCCACTCGGTGGTCTGCCTGGACAACTTCGACCCCTACTACGACCCGGAGCTCAAGAGGAAGAACGCGAAGGGGCTGGAATCGGAAGGCGGTTTTGAGCTGGTCGAGGGGGATGTCCGGAATTTCGAGCTGGTCAAAGAACTCTGTGCAGACGCGGATTTGGTCTATCATGAAGCCGCGCAGGCCGGAATCGCTATATCTGTCGAAGACCCTATAAAGCCCTACGAGGTCAACGTGGAGGGGACGCTGAACGTCCTTAAGGCGGCGACCGATTGCGGCGTCAAAAAGGTAATCAACGCGTCTTCTTCCTCCGTCTACGGCAAAATCGAGTATCTGCCCTTTGATGAGAAGCATCCCACCCGCCCCATCTCGCCTTACGGCGTCTCCAAGCTTGCTGCCGAGCACTACTGCAACGTCTTCTCGGAGGTCTACGGGCTGAAGACGGCCAGCCTGCGCTACTTCACCGTATACGGCCCCCGAATGAGGCCCGATTTGGCCATCTCGATATTCGCAAGGCGCGCGCTCGAGGGCCGGTCCCTGGAGATATTCGGCGACGGCCACAAGACCCGGGACTTCACCCACATAGACGACGTCGTTCGGGCAAACCTCGTCCTGATGAAGAAGGGGAGGGGCACCTACAACATAGGGGCTGGCGGGCGAATCAGCATCGAGGAGCTGGCTGAAAGCATCAAGAGACTTGCGGGCAGCGATTCCAGGATTGTGCACGCCGGCGAGAGGGCCGGTGACGTGGAGCACACCCGCGCGGACGTCTCCAAGGCCGCGAAAGAGTTGGACTGGAAGCCGAGGATAGGTATAGAAGAGGGGCTGAAGCGCTTTGTCGAACAGATGAAGGGCGGCTAGGGCCCGATGGCCTTCAGGGTCCTGGACATCAAAGACTCCCAGTTGTAATCGGAGGCCTTATCCCTCGCAGCCGAGGACAGGGAGCGCAGCTTCTTCTCGTCTTGTAGAAGGCTGACCAGGGCATCCTTCAGAGAACCCCTGTCCCGCGGCTTCACCAGGACGCCCGTCTTCCCGTCCTCGACCAGCTCCGGGTTTCCGCAGACGTTTGTGGCGACCACCGGCGTGCCCAGGGCCATGGCCTCCAGAAGAACGTGAGGCATCCCCTCGTAAAGAGAGTTCAGAGCGAATACTTTTGAAGAGCCCACTATCCGGAGGACCTCCTCGTGAGAAAGCCTGCCCAGGAAGCGAACCCCGTCGGGAGAGACCTTGGAAGCCAGCTTCTCCAACTCGCTTTTGTAGGGGCCGTCGCCCACTATCCTGAGCTCGGCTCCAGTCGCCTTGCGCACCTCCGGCATGACAGATATGAGGTCCTGGACGCCCTTCCAGGGCACCAGTCTGGCCACGGTTATGATTCGGTTCTCGCGCTGGCGGAGGGGCTTCGGCTTGACGCTTCCCACATCCACGGCGTTTGGTATGACCACTATGCGCTCTCCGGGAACCTTGTGGTATTTTTTCAGGATTCTGGCCAAGAACCGGCCGGGGGTGACTATCTTTGAGGCGCCCTTGAGGACCGAGCGCTCTATGCGAAGTATCTTCCTGTTGGCGTCCGGCTTCTTCAGGAAGTCCTCCAGCCCCTTTTCTGTCTTCCCTTCGCGGAAGGCCTTCTCCCAGGCGGTGTCTCCGACGAATTTGATTACCGCGGGCTTTCTCAGCAGCTTGCCGGCAAGGACGGAAGGGAGCCCTATGGCCGTAGGATTCTGGGCGTAGATGACGTCGCACTTCCTCGCCGACTCCATTATCCGCTTCAGCAGGGCGGACTGCCTCAGGAGCTTGTTGCCGCCCCTCTTGACGGACCTTATCTCCACGGCCTCAAGGTCGTCGGGCTTGGCGTCCGAGAGGGTCACTATCCTGACCTCGTGGCCCCTGTCTCTCGCCCGCGAGGCGAACTCTTTCACATATGTGGCCGGCCCGCCTATCTCCGGCGGGAAGATGGACGTGACTACCAGTATTCTCATTCCAGGACCCCCCCATATACCTCCAGCATTCGCTTGTAGATAGACTCCCACGAGAATTCCCCCTTAACCCGTTTGTGGCCGTTTTCAGCTAACTTTTTTCTCAATCTAGCATCCGAAAGCAGCCTCTCCAGGGCTTGGGCGGCGGCCTCTGCGTCGCCGGGCGGCACGAGAAGGCCCGTTTTGCCGTCCTCCACCATGTCGGGGATTCCTCCCACGTCCGTCCCCAAGACGGGCGTCTTGCACGCCATAGCTTCGGCGAACACTATGCCCAGCCCCTCTTCCAGCGACAGCCGGGCGAAGGCGTCGGCCGAATTCATTAGCGCGGGGAGGTCCTCCCGGGGCGCGTATCCGAGGAACTTGACCGGAAGCCCGGAGGCCTGCCTCTTCAGGGCGGCCCGCTCCGGACCGTCGCCAGCAATGACCAGTTGGGCGTCAGGGAATTCTCGGGATATTCTTCTGAAAGCGGATATCAGAACGTCAACCCCGTTCTTGGGAACCAGCCGCGAGGCCGTCAGCAGGACAGAAGAGCCTGTTATGCCGTATTTCTTTTTGACCTTCTTGGTCGAACCGCGCGGGTTGAACAGCTTTATATCGGTCCCGTTGCGCACCAGGGCGACGTCCTCGGCCCCCAGGGACTCCGCCTTCTTCTTCAGGAAATTGCTTATGGCGGTGACTCGGTCCGAGCTCTTCAGGGCCCAAGAGATCAGAGGCCTGACCAGGGGGAAGAACCGGCCCAGACCGCTCTCGGGGTATATGCCCATGTCCCCGCCCTGGACTGTGGTAACCAGCGGCGTGCCGGTCATGCTACTTATTTTGGCTCCGGCGAATCCGGGCGGAAAGGCCAGATGAGCGTGGATTATGTCGCAATCTCCTGAAACGGAGAGTCCCTTCAAAAGAATGCCCGGAAAGACGCTTGGAAGCGCGAGGTATCTCAGCCGCACCGACGGCACCCGGTGTACCGTTACGCCGTTTATTGTTTCCTTCCGCGGCAATTCCATCCAACTGCCCGTGACGACGTCCACCTCATGCCCGTCGCCGGCCAGCCGTTTGGAAATCTCCTCGGTGAAGACCTCGGAGCCGGCCGTCATGGGGGCGTAGAACGCCGACAGCATGCAGATTTTCATTTTTCTTTGCTCTTTTTAAGGAGTTCTTCGTAAAGCCCGATAAACCCGTCAACCCGCTTTTTCACTCCCAGCTCCCGGACGGCGAAGCTCCTCGCCGCCTTGCCCATGCCCGTGCGCAATCCGGAGTTCTGAAGGAGTCTTTCCAGCGCCTTCGAGAGAGAGCCTGAATCCTTCGGCTCCACCAGCAGGCCGGTCTTCCCGTTTTCAACCAGCTCCGGATTCCCGCCGACATCCGTCGCCACCACCGGCCTGCCGCATGACATCGCCTCCATGACTGAGCGGCTCATCCCCTCGGCGAGGGTGGGGAGGACGAAGACGTCGCAGGCGTTGTAGGCCGCCGGCATCTTCTCGTAGGGCAGATAGGGTATGACGGATATTCGCCCGGCCATGCTCCCGTTGCGCGCAAGCCAGTCCTTCACCAGATGCTCGTCGAAGCCTCCGCCCAGCAGGAGAAGATGCGCGCCCTCTACGCTCTTGAACGCTTCCAGAAGATGAGGGAGGCCCTTCTCCTCGACGAACCGGCCGGTGTACAGAGCCAAGGGACCGTCCGCGTCCAGCCCTATCCCCTTCCTGGCCCGAGACTTGCTTCTGGCAGGTTTGAACTTTTCCGTGTCCACGGCGTTGGGTATGGCGACGACCTTCTCTTCGGGAGGGGAATACCGTTCAAGGACTTCGCGCCTGAGGGCGCGGGAGTCGCAGCTCACCATGTCTGCGCACTTGACGGCGCGCCCCTCTATTATGCGGGCGATGGCACGGGTGTAGAGCCTCTGCCGGACGCTGGCCCAGGGGCCGTGGAGCGTCATGAGGTGAGGGAGACCGAACTTCTTGGAAAGACTGCAGCCGGTCATGCCGGCCGTGGGGTTGTGGGTGTGGACGAGGTCGAAGCTCTTCTCCTTCAGCAGCCGCTTGCCCTCTCTGGTCGCGGGAAAGTAGTGGGTTATCCTGCTCTCGCGAAACCCTAGGTCGTAGAACTTGGTGCGGTGTACTGGGAAGTCGAACAGCTCGCTCTTCAGCTCCGGCTCCATGCGGGTGACCACCTCTATGTCATGGCCCCGCCCGGCCAGCTCCCCGGCAAGCTGCGCGACGCACGCTCCGCCGCCGCCTTGGGTGACCGAGCCCTCTCCCGAGGAGTAGGGAAAATCTGTAGAAACGAAGAGGATTCTCATGGTCTTATTAGAAAATGCGCGCATAAGAAACGAGGAGGCGGTTTGAAGCGGTTCTGGGCTAGGAAATCAAATACGCTCCAGCCTGAATCCCTTCTTTCGGGCCTCGTCCGGCTCAATGAATCCGCGCGTGTCCACGATGGCTTTCGTTCTCATGGAGGCTGCCAAAAAGTCGAGGTCCAGGCCCTTGAAGGCATCGTGGTCCGAGTGAATTATGACGCAGTCCGACTGTTGGATGGAATTCACGTAGCCTGCGGGTTTTGCATCCCAACCGGCCAGGTCTTCCTTTTTGACCAAGGGGTCGCAGATGAACACATCGGCCCCCTTACCGCCGAGCTGCGCACAAATCCGGCGGGCCGGGCTTTCCCTGGCGTCCCCCACGTTGCCCTTGTAGGCGGCCCCTAGTACTGTGACCTTCCTGCCCTTAAGCCCCCCCGCCGCACGCTCCGCCAGCTCGACGATGTGCTGCGCCATGGCGTCGTTGACATCCCTGGCGGCGGTTATCAGTTTGGGGTCGAATCCCAACTGGCGCGATTTGTGAACCAGATAGTAGGGGTCGCAGGGAAGGCAATGCCCGCCCACGCCCGGTCCGGGCCAGTAGAGGTGGAAGTTCCACTTGGTGGCCGCGGCCCTTATCACCTCGCGGGTGTCGATTCCCATGCGGTCGAAAATCAGGGCCAGCTCATTCATCAATCCGATGTTCAGGTCCCTTTGCGTGTTTTCGATTATCTTCGCCGCCTCGGCAGTCCTGATGCTGCTGACCTTGAGGATTGGTTGCTTGGTTATCTTTGAATACATCTCGGCGGCGGCGTCCAGCCACTTTTGATTGATTGCCCCCACCACCCTCTCTATGCTGCCTATCGTGTGGCGCTTGTCCCCCGGATTGTAGCGCTCGGGGCAGTAGGCCAGTCCGAAGTCCCTGCCGGCCCTGAGGCGGGTCTTCTCCTCTATGGCCTTCTGCACTATCTCCTCCGTCGCTCCCGGGTATACCGTGCTCTCCAGGACCACGAGCTTTCCCCCGCCCATGCCCTCCGCCACCGACTCTGCCGCGGCCTTCACTGCGCGCAGGTCCGGTTTTTTGTCCTTCGTGACGGGGGTGGGAACCGTTATGAGCACGGCGTCCGAGCCGCTGACCGCTTCGGGGGTGTTGGTGGTGTAGGAAACGCCGGCCTTTCTTATTCGCGCGTCCGAGACTACATCCGGTATCGGAGACTTTCCAGAGCCCAAATTCTTAATCCGCTCTCCGTCTATGTCCGCGCCCGTGACCTCGTATCCCGCCTCCGCGAAGGCGAGGGCCGTAGGAAGACCCACGTAGCCCAGGCCCACCACGCATATCCTCTTTATCATCGTTTTAGTTGTTTAGTTTTAGTTTTTGGGAAGCGCATTATATACTCCTTGAGGCCTTCCTCGAGGGAGTTCTTCGGCTTCCATCCCAGCCCCTTCCGGGCCTTGGAGATATCGCCCAGGGAATGCCTCACATCTCCCTTGCGCTCGCCGGCACGCTCTATCTTGGAGCTGGAATCGGTCAGCGATATCACGAGTTCGGCAAGCTCGTTCACGGTCGTCTGCTTGCCCCCGCTTATGTTGTAGACGCCGCTCTTGCCGGCCGCTTTCTTGTTCGCTTCGACCACGTCCCTGACGTAGGTGAAGTCCCTGGTCTGCTCCCCGTCACCATAGACGGTCAGGGGCTGCCCGCTCAGGGCCGCCTTGACGAATCTCGGTATGACCGCGGAGTACTGCGAGTCCGGGTTCTGGCGGGGTCCGAATACGTTGAAGTAGCGCAGGGAAGCCGTCTTGAGGCCGTAGAGCTCGCCGAACACGCGCATGTAGTGCTCTCCGGCGAGCTTGGACACCGCGTAGGGGCTCTTCGGCCGAGGCTTCATGTCCTCGGTCTTGGGCAGGGTCGGGGTGTCTCCGTAGACGGAGGAGGAAGAGGCATAAACCACGCTCTCGACCCCCGCGTCCGCGCACGCCTTGAGAAGGGTTACGGTCCCGCCGGCGTTTGCCCGATTGGTCGCCAGGGGGTTTTTGACGCTCCTCGGGACGCTCGGAACCGCGGCCTGATGGTATACTGTCCTCACGCCCTCGAGAGCCTTTCTGACCGTCTCATAATCGGCAACGCTGCCCTCGATTACGCGGGCGTCCGAGGCTCTGGCGAACTCGCTGCTGTAGCGGTTGGCGGTGGAAAAATCGTCCAGTATCATCGCTTTCTCCAGCCCCTCGACGAGGTTGGAGCCCACGAATCCGGCACCACCCGTGACTAAATCTACCATATCAGCACCGCCAGTATTCCCAGGGCCGCCTCCGCGCCCACCAGGAGGGTCACCAGCCGGGTCTCCGCTATGCCGCCGGTGGCCCTCATTATCAGGCTGGGAAGCCCCACTGCCTTCTTAGCGGTCAGCTTTCCCCCCTTCAGCGAGGTTAGGTCAATCTCCTTGGGGAATCCGTTTCTGGCCTTTATGAGGAAATCCAGGATGTAGGGCGACATCACCAGAAGACCGGCCGTCTCGAAGTTGCCTATGATGAGGGACGACGCCACGCACGCCCCTATGCTGAGTGTGCCCACATCTCCAGGGAGTATGCGCGCCGGAAATTTGTTGAACAGCGCGAATGCCAGCAGGGCGCCCGACATCGACAGGAGGAGTATCGCCGCGTCGGCTCTCCCCCGGAACGCCGCGACAGTTCCCAGGGATATGCAGGCCATCAGCCCCATGCCGCTCTCGAGGCCGTTGAATCCCGCCAGCATGTTGGTGAGGTTCGAGACTACCGCGACCGCCAGGGGTATGAGTATCAGGGGGTAGATTATCGGCAGGTAGGCCCTTCCAAGCAGGGGGAGAGTTATGTAGGGGTGCCCGGCCGCTATTGCCACCAGGGGCAGCGAGGCGAAGACGGGCAGCACGGCCTTGACGCTCTGCCGCATCTTGACCAGGTCGTCGAATATGCCGACAATCGTTATTATCAGTATGGTGCTCAGGGCGGCGAATAGCTGGGTCAGGCCGGTCAAATCGAATCCCGCTCCGCCGTTGAACAGGTGGCTGGCGAAGAGCGTTGTCGCGGCCACCGCCAGCAGGACGCCGGAAGCGAAGCCGGCCACGACCGACAGGCCTCCCATCTCGGGCACCTCCGGCTCGCCCGGTTTGTGGACATCCTTGCCGGTTATGCCCGCATCGGCGAACTTCCTTATGAGGACGGGGACCGTCGCGACCGTCACCAGAAAGGCCGTCAGGGAAACTGCGAGTATGAGAAGCATTTTCTAGAATTTTACGATAGAGTCTAAAAAAGACCGTTAGGCTCCCCCGAGGCGGGGAACGCAATAATCCTCGCCGCCTACGCAGTAGTAGGATATGTCCAGATGCTCGCCGAAATCCTGCTCTAGCTTGTCCAGCAGGGGCTTTTGCTCCGCGCAGGACTCGCATGTCTGCGGGTAGAAGACCTGGACCGTTGTGACGCTGCCCTCCGGGCCGCAGGCTGTGGAGTTCTCTATCCTGGCTATGCCATTGAGGATGTCGTCTATGTCCTGGTCGGTGGTGCTCACCTTGCCGGCATTCTCATCGTAGAATATCTCATGGGACAGGCACAGCTCCTGGGGCTCGGCGTCGTTCATTATGCAGGCCAGCTTGTAGAGGGCCTCTTCTTCGAAGGTCGTGTTGGACATCTTGCCGGGCTTCTTGAACTCGCAGTTCCAGACGATGGCCGGGAAGTGCGTCAGGCCGTATTCCTCGCGCAGCTCCGGGTCATAGCGGTCGAAGGTCATGTTCGGGATGCTCTCCTCGCCGCTGCCCTCTCCGGATTCGCCGGTATCGTCGACTGTGCTGGCCGGCGGCTCTTGCTCCTGGGGCTCCTGCTCCTCCGAGACGGCCTCTTCCTCCCCGCCGGGAGCTTCCGGAATCTTGTCGGGGTAGGTTATCCTGTAAATTTTGACCGCCGGGTACACGTTGGCTTTCCCGTCGGAAGTCTCCTGAGTGAAGGCGTCCTCGATTATCTCGAAATGCTGCAAGTTCGCGGCGTCCTTCAGATAGAGCTCCGTGAACATGCTGTCCATCCATCTGCTCGGGGCGTGGACGAATATCTGCGGCGCTCTTATGCCATCTCCTATGCTCCTTCCGTAGCCGAGATTCTTCAGCAGGTCGGCGCCCCCGGCCAGGACCTCTTCGGCGTCCTTGGTGGAGCAGTCGCGGCTTATGAACTTGAGGCTCTGGGTGCCGTCCTCGTAGGTCATGATGAGGAAGGCGGGATATTGGCCCCCGTCGGCGTAGGGCAGTCCGCTGAAGCCGGTGTACAGGAAGCGCCGGGTGACCGTCCTCCTCTCGCCCCCTTCAACCACGAAGACCGGCTCGGTGGATGTGACGTACTCCGGCCTGCAGGCCGCGCCCCCCGTCTCCAGAGTGTACCTGCCGTAGACGGGCGTTCCCGGCCCCCTCATCAGCCTGGCGGAGCCGTTCTTCTGGTTTATTACCTTGTAGCTCAGCGACATGTTGCAGCACTGGGCGGGGTCGGGCTCGCAGCACCTCCTCTTCTCGGTCCTCGCCCTCTGGTCCCTCACGCAAACCTCGCCCCGATCGCAGACGTAGTCGCCGTCCACCCTCCTCGCCTCCAGCCCGTTCTCCACGTTCTGGCAGACCTGCCCCACCTCGCAGACTCCGTCGACCGCCGTGTAACCGTTGGGATACTCGTAGTGGTTGGTGCCGAGGAAGGCCAGGGCCGACGCCTTGTTTATGAGGGTGTCGTCCAAGATTATGTACCTGACCTTGTACTCGCCCGTCTCGTCCCTGGGGTTCCACGGCTGCTCCATGAGCCACCCAATCGCCTCTTTCTCCGAGGTGGTGTTGTAGAAGAACCTGGCTGTTCGCATTATGTACTCCTCGTTTGCCTGTAGCGGGTCGGCGATGACCGTGGAGTCGGACAACGCGGTTATGAAGTGGCCGTAGTCCCACCAGGTGAGGACGAAATCGCCGTTTATGTATTCGTTGCCGGTGTAGTATCCGGGCTCTATGTTCTCGTCGAGCCACTCGACCCCCAGGAACCATGCGGGGTGCACCCCGGAGACCCTCTGGCTGTCCCCCCATGCGTCCAGGCCCTTGTACGGGTAAAAGGTAGAGAACGGGATGAGCACTATTATTATCAGAAGCGGAATCACCTTCCAGGTGGGCAGCTCCTCGCGGCTCGACGGCAGTATCAGCCCCACCATTGCGCCCAGGAGCAGGAAGCCCAGAGACTGGGAGAATACCAGGCGCGACTCCAGCCAAACGAACTGCATGGCCACCAGGAAGAAGACCAGCCCTATCAGATATGCTCTGAGGAGGTCGAACAGGCGGTCCTTGTCCTTCTTGAAAAAGTGGTAGAGGATTGCCAGGGGCAGGAGGGCGGCCATCAGGAGGGTGAGGACCTCGGCGATGTTGTAGCGGCCGTAGCCTATGGAGAGGCGCTGAAGGAGGTCTCCCCGCGAGAACGCTGCCTGCTCGGATATGGTCTTGTCCACGAGATAGTTGGTCGCCCCGGTGCCGGCGAAATTCTCGTAGGTCCTCTGAGGGATGTCGACTATCCTGTCGACTCCCGCAAAGGCGGCCATGGCCAGCAAGGCCGCAGTCACCAGAATCGCCAGCGGGAATATGAATCTCTTCTCCGGAGCGGTCTTGCGGTCCTCCCCCTTCCATAACCTGACCCTTATGACCTCGGCCCAAAGCCCCATGAACAGCAGGGCCCCGTAGGGCGCAAGCTGGGTGAGGTCGAGCCTGCCGGGGTTTATGAACAGCAGGTTGCCCGCCACCGGGATTATCCCGGCGAGAAGGGCGGAGCGGGTGGTGTTCCACATGTCGTGTTTGAGTATTATGCCCGCCAGGGCGTAGATTGCGAGCGCGGTGAAGGGTACCGCGTAGAGGAATATGACCCCCTTCCAGCTTATCAGGGTTATGAAGAAGGCGACTCCGGACAGGAGGGAATATTTGAGATTCTCCCGCCCCGAAGTGCGGAAGGCCTTGGCCAGGAGATAAAGCGAGAATATGCCCAGGACCATCCCCATCAGGTCCTCCTCCACTGCCCCTGCCACGGACTTGCTGAGAACCGCCGGCATTGTGGCGAAGAAGAAACCGCCCAGCATGCCGCTCTTCCAGTCGCCGGTGAGCTCCCGGAGGAAGAGGAACATCGCGATTGCGCCGAACGCGGCTATAAGAACGGGATAAAGGAGCATGACGTCGCGCACCGTGTTGCTGGTCAGGAGCGCGAGGTAGGTGTTGTAGTAATAGGGGAACTTCTGGGGTGCGCCCCTGCCGTCGGGCGGGTAGATCGTCAGGTCCTTGTCAGGCACGTCGCCCAGCTCGTAGAGGCGCTCGGTCTGCTTGTAGTGGAAATAGGGGTCGTCCATAGATATGAGGTGGCCGGCCGAGCTGCCCGAGCCCGGCATCGCAGGATATGCCCGGAAGAGCACCGCGGTCAGAAGGAGACCCATTATTATTGCGGTCTGGATTTTTATGAAGCCCAGGGCCACCGCCATGGAGAGGGCCACGTAAGACGCCAGGAGTATTATCAGCAGCATCTGCCCGGGAGACTGGAGAAGCACCGCCAGCAGAAGCAGTCCGATTGCGGCCGGCAGGATGCTCCACTTGCTCTTCACGGACTCCATAAGGTCGGAGGTGGTCAGGTACAGGTTTATCCCGGTGGCTCCGATTATCACCGCGGCCAGCATGACCGTGGTGGGTCCGTTGGGAAACAGGCTCCAAAGCAGGAGAAAAAGCAGAAGGGCTATCAGGGCTATGGTCTGCGGCGAGGACGACAGGGCGTCCGGGTCCAGCAGCCTCTCCTTCGCAGCCTTGCGCTTTTTCTCAGGTTCCGCCATTTTCCAGCAATTCGGAAACGTTTTTTATGACTCTGTCCGGCTCGGATTCCTCCAGGACTCCGGCGTTGTAGGGGTTGAGAAGGAATACCGTGTGGCAACCCGCTCTCTTGCCCGCCTGCACGTCGTATATCGTGTCGCCCACGAAGACCGTCTCCTCCGGCTTCGCTCCCAGAAGCTTGAGCGCGTTGACCACAGGCTCCTGATGGGGCTTCTTCCTCTTTGCGTCCTCCTCTCCTATGAGGACATCGAAGTAGTCGTATATCCCCGTCTGGCGAAGGGTCTCGGATATCACCCCGCGGGGCGACGTGCTAACCACCCCGAGCTTGTGGCCCCTCTTCCTGAGCCGCTCTAAAGTTAGAGGAACATTCTTAAAAACCTCGACCTTTTGCAGGTTGCGCAGCCAATGGGTGCGGAAGTCCCTCACGACCTTCCCGTACTCCCTGTCGTCGGATATCCGCAGGAGCCTCATCACCGTCGAATCCACCGGCTTCCCGAAAAGCTTCTTGTCGAAGTCCTCCTTGGTAATGGGCCCCTTCTTGTTCTCGGCGAGGGCGGCGTTGAACGATTCGTGAATTAGGTCGAAGGTGTCTACAAGGGTTCCGTCCATGTCGAAGAGAAATGTGTTGTGCATGCTGTCCGCCCGAAGCGGGTTTAAATTGCGCCTGGGTCAAATTTACGGGATTTTAGCAGGGCAAGGTATAAATAAGTAAGATGCGCATAGCGGTAATCGACAAAGAGGAGTGCAAGCCGAAGACGTGCGGGCTTCTCTGCCAGAGGGTGTGCCCCAGGGTGCGAAGCGGCGACGAGACCATAATCGTCGACGAGGACAGCGGCAAGCCCATCATCCAGGAGGACCTGTGCGCCGGCTGCGGAATATGCGTCAGCAAGTGCCCTTTCGGAGCGATAATTATTACCAACACGCCGGAAGAGACGGGCGTCCTGACTCACCAGTACGGCAGGAACGGCTTCCGGCTCTACGGCCTCCCTGTGCCGAAAGAGGGGAGCGTGGTGGGTGTTATCGGAGTCAACGGTATAGGAAAGAGCACCGCGGCCAAGATTCTCAGCGGCCAGGTAAAGCCGAATCTGGGGCGTCTGGAAGAGCGGCTGGAATGGCGCGAGATAATCGGGCAATACAGGGGCAACGAAGTCCAGAACTATCTGAAGGGCCTGTCCGCCGGGAAGGCCAGGGCGGTTTACAAGCCCCAGTATGTCGACGCCCTGGCGAGGATGGGGGGCAGGGTCAGCGATGCCCTGGAGAAGGCCTCCAAGCACTGGCGCAAGGTTGCCGAGGAGCTTGAACTGGAGAAGGTCCTCGAGCGAGACGTTAGCGCCCTAAGCGGGGGGGAGCTGCAGAGGCTGGCCATCGCCGTGGCCCTGCTGCGGGACGTGGAGACGTACTTCTTCGACGAGCCCACCTCATACCTGGACATCTCCCAGCGCCTGAAGGTGGCCCGGCGCCTGAGGCGGCTGGCCGG